>JBGAQU010000038.1:0-23524 GCA_044220535.1 Alphaproteobacteria bacterium
TATGTGCGGCGATCAGTTCTGCGGTGGCTTTAACCGCCAGGTCGGCGGCGCGGGCGCGGATTTCATCGATAGCTGCCTGTTCCATGCGCTTCAGGCGCTCCTGAAGTTGCTGCTCGCGGCGTTTCGCAGTCTCTTCCATATCTTGTTCAGCGGTACGCAAAATGTCATTGGCGCTGGCGCGGGCATGGTCCACGATTTTTGCGGCTTCCGCAGTCGCTTCGCGTTGACTCTGCAAATATTGGTTGAGCAGTGTCTGTGCTTCGGCCTTGAGGGTTTCGGCAGTCTCGATATCCTTGCGGATGGTATCGATGCGCGTATCCAGCTTGCCGGTCACCTGCTTGCGGCCCAGAGCCCAGGCGAGGACAACGAAGATGACAAAGGAAATGGCAACCCAGTTATGCGCGTCCTGTAACCACTCAAACATTTACGCGGCCTCCCGGTTCAGGGCTTCGACGACCGTCTGGGCCTTTTTCGCATCGAAGTTGATGCCAACGATTTTCAGCGCCGCTTCACGGGCGATGTCAGCGGCGATGCTGTTCATGTCGTTCATGGCGCCGGCCTTGGCCTTATCCAGGCGCTTGGACAACGCGTCCATCTGCAGTTCCATTGAGTCACGGAACGCGGCGGCCTGACCTTCAGCTTTGGCTTTGATGGATTGATGTGCATTGGCGATGATGGATCCAGCTTCCGCGCGAGCGTTGTCCAGGCCGGTTTCATAGCTTTTGCGCGCGGCCTCGGCCTGGTTCTTCAGCTGTTCGGCATTGGCCAGGTCGCCCTCGACCTTTTGCTTACGCGTTTCCAGCGTACCGCCAATGGCAGGCAGGACGAAAGCGGACAAAACGCCATACAAAACAAAGAAACAGACGGCCAGCCAGAAAATCTGGCTTGGCCACCATTGCGGATCGAACTGCGGCAGGCCGCCTGAAGACTCATGTGCTTCTTCCTCGGCGAAAGCCGGGAAGGCTGCCATGGTCAGAAAGGCGGTGAGTATACCGGTCCGGATCCGTTCCATGCTTATGCGAACACCAGGTAGAACGAAACCAGCAGCGCGAAAATCGCCAGGGCTTCGGTCAGAGCAAAGGTCAGGAAGAATTTCTTGTCCAGCAGTTCGGCTGCGCCCGGGTTGCGACCCACAGCCTCGTTATAGGAGGAGAAGATCAGGCCCAGGCCGATACCGACGCCCAGCAGGGGGATCAGAGCAATCGCACCGGCGATCAGTTTTGCAGCTTCGAGTTCCATAGTCGTTTACCTTCTTGCGGTTAGGGTTGATTTTTAATGTTCCAGTTCAACGGTATCTTTCAGGTAAATACAGCTGAGGATCGTAAAAACATAGGCCTGCAGGAATGCGATCAGCAGTTCGAACCCGATCAGGATCGTGTTGAACAGGGTCGGCAGGATACCGAGCGCGGCACCGGCGACGCCCATGCTCAAAAACGCGACGGCAAAACCGGCGATTACTTTCAGCAGGATGTGGCCAGCCATCATGTTCGCGAACAGACGGACGGACAGGGTGACAGGACGGATCAGGAAAGACAGCACCTCAATCGGCACGATCAGCGGCAGCATCAGCATCGGCACGCCGGGCGGCACGAACAGGCTGAAGAAATGGGTGCCGTGGCGGATAATGCCAAGGACGCAGACGGTCAGGAAGATCATTAGCGCCAGCGCTGCGGTCACGACCAGGTGGCTGGTATAAGTGAAAGCGTAGGGCAATAAGCCGAGGGCATTGCCCAGGAATACGATGAAAAACACGCTGAACAGCAGGGGGAAATACTGCATCCCGTCTTTGCCGATATTTTCCCGGATCATATTGGCGATAAATTCATACGACATCTCGGTCGCGGCCTGCATACGGCCCGGCACCATGGCGCGGCGGCGTATGCCAACAGCCAGGAATGTGATGGAAAACAGCACGGCAATCACCATCCACAGGGCGGAATTGGTGAAAGCCAGATTCATCCCGGCCACGTGAAAATCAGGGCCGATCGGCTCGATTACAAACTGGTGAAGTGCGTCCGCCAAAGGCTCTATCCCTTAATCGTCTTCGTCATCAGAGTTTTGTGGCGGTTTTGTAGCGGTTTTTTGCGCTTTTTGCAAGGCCGCAAATCCAACGGCGGAGCCTAAATTGTTCGAAATCCGGTAAACGCTCCAGAAACCCGTACCGACCCCGAGAAAAAGGAACAAAATCAACATCCACGGCTTGGTGCCGAGCCAGTGGTCAAGACCGTAGCCGATCAGGGCCCCGGCTACGATAGAGGTGACCAGTTCAAGGCCGGCCTGGGCACCGGAATTGATGCCTTCGGCCTGGGTTTTTTGATTATCCGTCTTTTTATGTTTGACAGAATCCAGCTTTTCATCCAACTGGCGGAGTTTATCGTCGTTCATCAGATTCCTGCTTTCTATGTTTATAGCATGACATTTATTTAAAAACTTGACATAATTTATTGATATTTCTATAAGTATATTTTAAAACCAAAGGAGACAAATATGAGCGAAGTTACTTTAACCCCCGCACAAACAAGACTCGTGCAAGATACACTAACTACTACGTTTGGTCATATTTTGCAGCGAATTGATGGAATTTTACCAGAAGTTCCTTATAATACTGAAGGCTATGCACAATGGATTGTGCAGCCAAATGCTTTTGCAGCCATACGCTCGGAACTTCAAAAAGCTTATAAGGCCGTAGCTTTAGTTGCTACAGAAATTCCTTCTACCGAAGTTGAGGAAGCATTTGAAGACAAGACTGGCTTGGCCATCTTTAATTTAGGAAATAAGCACCCTGAATTAGAGCACGCAGCCATTCAAGCTTATCAATATAAAGGCTGAATAATTATTCCGCCGCTTCCAGAAAATCCAGTTGCTGGTTCATGTAAGCTGAGCGACTGGGAAGTATGAATGAAAGCAAAAAAATAAATTATAATGGTTTTCTTGCCTTTTTACTTATTTCTTTCTATAAAAATAAAATAGGAGAACATTATGAATAAAATCACTGCTTTCGCCAGAGAACGATTTGCTGGATATGCTGCGCCATTCTCACATGATTCTTTTTTAAAGGCACTAGATAGACGTCTATCTGACTTTGCCGATCATATCATTGATGAGGTAGCGAACAGTGATAGCCATGACATAAATTCTTTCGCACAATGGCGACCATTGGATATTAATATCACTGCGATGAATTGGGCAAATGTCCCGGCCATCGAAGCAGAACGATCCTTGCAAATGCAGAAGATGGCATCCGATATACATGCTGGATTACCAGTTGATCATTCTTATAGGCTGGACTCCTTTTCATGCATTCAAAATCTTCCGGGCTTCAAACGGCTTGTTGAAACCGGCAAGCAGATGGGTTTGCAATTCGAATTAGGTGACCCGCTTCCGGGAGGCAGAGTCGTGCTTTTTTTAAGGGTTGAAAATAGTCCAAAAAATATAGGCATTACAAATTTCAGACAATGGCTGGCTGCATATAACGCCCAGATTATTGAGCCTGTTAAGCAGTCCCCTTTAATGCTTGGGCATGGTTAAGGCGCGGCTGTAAATTTACTCCGCAGCTTCCAGGAAATCCAGCTGCTGGTTCATATCGACAGATACCAGCTGTGAGATGCCACGTTCGCTCATCGTAACACCGTAGAGGCGGTCCATCCTCGCCATCGTCAAACGGTGGTGGGTGATGACCAGGAAGCGGGTCTGGCCTTTTTCGGCGAATTCTTCCAGCATGTCGCAGAAGCGGTCGACGTTGGCGTCGTCCAGCGGTGCATCCACCTCGTCCAGCACACAGATCGGTGCCGGGTTGGTCAGGAACATCGCGAAGATCAGGGCGACGGCGGTCAGGGTCTGTTCGCCACCCGAAAGCAGGGACAGGGATTGCAGTGCCTTGCCGGGCGGCTGGGCGAAAATTTCAAGGCCGGCCTCTAAAGGATCGTCAGAATCGATCAGGGCCAGATGGGCCTTGCCGCCTGTGAACAGGCGGGTGAACATTTCACGGAAATGGCCGTTAACCAGGTCGAACGCTGCATTCAGGCGTTCGCGGGCTTCGCCGTTCAGCTTGTTGATACCGTTGCGCAGTTCGTTGACGGCTTCGGTGAGGTCGGCGCGTTCGGTCAGGATCGTGCCGACTTCTTTTTCGAGCGTTTCGGCTTCCACATCCGCCTGCAAGTTCACAGGGCCGAGCATATCGCGCTCACGCACGGATTTTTCACGCTGCTGGCGCATTTCATCCAGCGCAGGCAGGTTTTCGGGGTCCAACGCAGCCTGAGCTGAAAGCTCTTCCGGCGGCATACTGAATTGTTCTTCGATATGGCGGCGCACTTCTTCCAGCTGGCGCTGGCGTTCGGCGGTTGTGGCCTGTGCATGGGCGCGGGCCTCGCGCGATTCGGCGAGCAGGCTTTCCGCCTGTTTCAACGCCTTGGTGGTTTCCGCCAGTTCGCCTTCGACCACGGCCAGACGGTCCGCGACGATGGATTTGCGGCGTTCCAGTTCACCGACCTTTGTTAGCAGTTCTTCGCTGGCGGATTCAATTTCGCCGGGGCGGGATTTCAGCTCTTCGACTTTTTCCTTCAGCTGGACTTCGCGTGTGTCGAGATCCTTCAGCCGTTCGCGTCCGCGAATGCAGCGGTTGTTCAGGTTAATGCGTTCATCACCGATGGCCTGCAGGCGGGCCTTGCGGCGATTATGTTCCTGGCGCAGCGCTTCGAATTCACGGATCGCTTCGTGCAGTTTATCGCGCTCGGCGGACAGGCGCGTGCGGATGTCTTCCATCTTCTCCTGACGTTCGGCCAGGCTGCCGTCGTCAAAAGCGTTCAGGGATTCACGGTTTTCATCGATGCGTGTGCGCAGATCGGCCAGATCGTTCTGGGCCTGGGAAAGTGCCTCGCCAAGCTTGGCCAACTCGGCATGGCGGGCGGATTGTGCTTCGACTGCCTTGTTAAGGGCGATACGATGATCGCGCGCCTGACGCTCCGCATCTTGCAGTTCCATGCGGGAGGTTGTTAATTTCGTCTGTGTTTCCTGCAAGGAGGATTCAACAACGGCAAAAGTCTGTCTTGTCTTTTCGGCGGTCTTTACGGCTTCCGGAAGTTGCTTCTCCAGCTCGGTCAGCTTGTTCTTCTGTTTCAACTGTACAGCGTGGCGGTCCGCAGCTGTCGCCATGATATACAGGCCGTCCCAGCGCCAGTAAGCGCCATCTGAACTGACCAGTGACTGGCCGGGACGCAGTTTTTGGGAGAGTGAGTTACCCGATGCCTGATCCTGCACATAGCCGATTTGCGACAACGCCAATTGAATGGCCTGCGGCGCCTTGACGTGCGGTTCCAGGTTTTCGACGCCTTCAGGCAAAGCGGGCAGGTCGGCGGCGGTCAGGCTGGACTGGCGCCACATAACAGGTGCGCCTTCGTCCAGTGATCCCATCAGTGTGTCGCCAAGGGCGCGAGACAAAGCGGTTTCGAATCCTTCATCGGCGCGCATCTGGTCGAGGACAGGTTTAAAGCCCTTCTGCGAATAGGCTTCAAGCACGGATTGGAGCGCGGCAATTTCATTATCTAAGCGCGACCGCTGACGTTCAGATTCCGTTACTTCCGTGCGAGCCGTATCCAGAGCCTTGCGGTTATCGGCCAGCGCGGTTTCAAGATTGGCGACCATGGCGCGCAATGTTTCCGCCTTTGCCTCAACCTCTTCAATGTCTTTCTGGATGCGTGGCGTAGGGTCGGCCTCATTCTGTGCCTTGCGTTTTTCGGCGAGCAGGGCGGAGACGTCTTCAAGGCGTTTTGATACCGTATCGTGGCGGCGCTGATCTTGTTCTAGTTGTTGTTCAAGACTCTGGCGGCGGGCGCGATCCGCGGCGATGGCCTGGGTCAGTTCGTTGTGTTCGGAATCAAGCGCGTTGACATCCTTTTGCAGGACGGTGCGGGCTTCTTCGCGGATTTTCAGCGTTTCATCATTATTGCCATGGGCGGCAGTAAGGGTTTTTTCCTCTGCGTCCATACGTTCCAGCAGGCGCGTGTTTTCTTCCAGCGTTTGGGTTTCGTGATGGCGGTCGGTGGTGAGTTTTGTCAGCTGGTCTTTGGCATCCGTCAATTGTGCCGTGATGCGTTCGCCTTCGTCTTCAAGGCGCTGCAGCGCCAGTTTCTGCACCTGCAGGGCCGCACCGCTTTCGGCATCTTCCCGGCGCAGATCGGGCAAGTCCTGCGACTGCGTGTCATGCGTGCGGGTCAATTGTGTCACGACTACGAGGCGGGCAGCGACGTCGGATTCAATCTCGCCGAAACGGCGTTCGATGCTTTGCAGAGATTCAAATGCATTGCGCCATTCCATACAGGCGATCATCACTTCAAGCTGACGGATCTGGGCGCTCAGGTTTCTGTATTTGCCAGCTTGCCGTGCCTGCTTCTTCAGCGATTGCAGGCGTGTATCCATGCTGCCGACCATGTCTTCGACACGCTTCAGGTTTGCGTCTGTGGCGCGCAGGCGAAGTTCCGCCTCATGACGGCGGGCATACAGGCCAGTAATGCCTGCGGCTTCCTCCAGGATCATGCGGCGCTCTGACGGCTTCGCATTGATCATGGTCGTGACCTTGCCCTGGCTGACCAGGTAAGGCGAACCGGCGCCGCTCGCGACATCGGCGAACAGCATGGCCACATCGCGCGCGCGGACAGATTTTCCGTTGATGCGATAGGATGATCCATGGTCGCGCTCGATCTTGCGGACAATCTCGACTTCGTCGCCGATATTCCACTGCGGCGGGGCGCTGCGGCTTGTATTGTCCATCAGCAGGGAAACTTCGGCCATGTTGCGGGCCGGGCGTTTTTCGGTGCCGTTGAAGATCACGTCTTCCATGGAGCCGGATCCGCCGCGCATGCGCTTGGCGGAGCTTTCACCCATGATCCAGCGCAGCGCCTCCACAAGGTTCGATTTGCCGCAGCCGTTCGGCCCGACAATGCCTGTCAGTCCGGGACCGATATCCAGTTCGGTCCGGTCGACAAACGATTTGAAACCCTGCAGCCGGAGCCGCGAAAACTGGATCATTACTTCACGCCTTTAACCGCCAGCGCGGCATCCAGTTTCAGTTTGAACTGATCATAATCCAGCGCACCGGAGAATACCTGTGTCTTGTCATTGTTAATGACGAAGGACGGGGTAGACTCCACGCCGTATTTCTCACCTTCAGTTTTCATGCGTTCGGCGAGTGCGCCTTTTAATTCATTGCTCTGATAACACTGATCAAGTTTGTCGCCATCCGCACCCAGAAGCTTGGCGTTCTGGATCAGGATTTTTTTGGCGTCAGGTGCGAAGGCCCATTGTTCCTGCGTCTTGAACAGGTATTCAATATAGTTGAAGTATTTGTCTTCCGGTACGCACAGCGCCACGGCAGCGGCGTTCAGGGCAGGGCCGTTCAACGGGAAGTCGACATAGGTATAACGGACTTTGCCGGTGTCGATATATTCGGTTTTCAGTTTCGGGAAAGTTTCCTTGTAGAAATGTGCGCAGTGCGGGCAGGACAAAGAAGCAAATTCGGTCAGTGTCACGGGGGCGTCTTTTTTGCCCATCGAGCGTTCTTTCATCACACTTTTAACAGTATCCGCGGTTAAAGGTTTGGCGGATGTTTCATCTTTCGGAGTCACGCTGATTGATTCAGCGGCAGCCGCGCCTGCATCTGCCGCTGGTGTATCCTGCGCGGCCGGTTCTATACTTGCGCTCTGAACGTCCGGAGCGGCGACGGTGCCAGCCTTGAAGTAATAAGCACCCATGCCAAGCAACAGCAGCGCAGCGGCTAGAATCGTGACGGATTTCGTGGACATGAGCCCTTACCTTTTCATAAAAAGAAAATTCATAGACTGGTGAGCCTTAAAAATCAAACTTTTAAGGTGTCCAAGTCAATAAATCAGGGCTTTTTTGGGGGTTTTATCCACACAAATCGGGGTAATAATAGAGATCAAAAAGGAAAGTTTTTTAGAACGTTTCCAATAACTTTAATGGTATTACCTAAATCATCCATATCACCTCGTCTTCCGCCTCCGCCACGCAAAATGTCATCCAATAGTCCATCCCCACTATTTGTGCGGTGCCGATTTCTATCATTATGCTGCTCATTGTCTTTGAGGTTAACATCGGTTGAGTAGGCACTATTACATGCCCTTATAAATCCCCTTTCTTCTCTATCAATATGCATATCGTATTCTTTATATGATTTAACACTTGAATTATTTCTATCAAGCCGCTCAATTATACCAATGTCGCCATCCCTTGAGACGCGAATATGGGCATATTCATAAGTCCTCTGAAAATGATGACCTGATAAATTATCGTCTTTATATTCGGATGTTTTCTGATGGCGCCTTTGGCCTACTTCAATAATGCCATTATCCGCCGAGGCTGCGAATTTCTCGGTAATTTTTTCTACGCCATCGAGACCATAGATCATAATATAAACCCCTAAATAGAATACGTTGATTATATTATGGTATTAAAAAATTAAAATTTGATAAATTCAATGGCTTAAACGTCAACATCCTGAACAAATTCGGCGTTTTGCTGGATAAATTGGAAGCGGGCGTCGGCGTTTTTGCCCATCAGGCGTTCGACCAGATCGTCGGTTTCACTGATGGCAGGGGTCGTCAGTGCCTCCCCATCCACGGCTAATTCAGCCGTCAGGCCAAGGGCGGCCATGGCGTCAGGCAGGTTGACGCGGATCAGGGTCCGCGTGTCCGGGTTCATGGTTGTGTCTTTCAGCTGCTTGGCAGGCATTTCGCCGAGGCCTTTAAAGCGGCTGACTTCGACCTTCTTGTTCTTGAAAGTCGTCTGCATCAACTCGTCCTTATGCTGGTCGTCCCGCGCATAAGAAGACAGTGCGCCGGACACCAGGCGATAAAGCGGCGGCTGGGCAATATATAAATTACCGCGTTCGATCAGTCCGCGCATCTGGGTATAAAAGAAAGTGATGAGGAGGGCAGCGATGTGTGCACCGTCAACGTCGGCATCGGTCATGATAATGATTTTTTCATACCGCAGCGCATCGGCGTTAAAATCCTTGCCGGACCCCGCACCCATGGCGAGGATCAGGTCCTGGATTTCCTGGTTGGCGCGGATTTTATCATTCGTGGCACTGACCACGTTCAGGATTTTGCCGCGCAGGGGCAGGATGGCCTGGGTTTCACGGAAACGGCCCTGTTTGGCCGAGCCGCCTGCCGAGTCACCCTCAACAATAAACAATTCGGTGCCTTCGGCGTCGGTCCGGCTGCAATCGGCCAGTTTACCGGGCAGACGCAGTTTGCGCGTGGCGCTCTTGCGGCTGAGGTTTTTTTCGTCCTTGCGGCGCTGACGGTCTTCGGCCTTATCGACAATATATTCCAATAAGGCTTTACCTGACGCTGTATCGCTCGTCAGCCAGTGATCGAAACGGTCTTTGAGGGCGACATCTACCCAGCGTGCAGCCTCAGCCGTTGCCAGCTTTTCCTTGGTTTGACCCTGGAATTGCGGATCGCGGATAAAGACGGAAAGCAGAATGGCCGCGCCGCCGACAATATCGTCAGCCGTGATAATGCCGGCTTTTTTATTGCCGACCATTTCGCCATAGGCGCGCAGGGAACGGGCCAATGCCGTCCGCATACCCTGTTCATGCGTGCCGCCTTGCGGCGTCGGTATGGTATTGCAATAGGAATGAATAAAGCCTTCCGTGTTGTCCGGCCAGGCTATGGCGAACTCCACACGACCGGCTTTATCAGGCAGGTCGGCTTCGCCATGAAACGCCGTAGGCGTGATGGTTTCCGTGCCTTTAAGCGATGTCTCAAGAAAATCCAGCAGACCATTTGGAAACTTTAGAATTTCCTTTTCCGGTGTTTTGCTTTCCGGCTGCAACAGGGATGGGTCACATGACCAATGGATCTCAACGCCTTTGTATAGATAAGCCTTCGATCGCGCCATCTGGTACAGCCATAGCGGCCTGAACTGCGCTTTCTTGCCAAAAATCTCCGGATCGGGATGGAAACAGACGGTCGTGCCACGGCGGTTGACCGCACCTTTTTTCTCCAGCTTCGACGTCGGCAGGCCGCGCGAATAGGACTGGCGGTACAACTGCTTGTCCCGCGCGACCTCGACCCACATCCAATCGGACAGGGCGTTGACGACAGATGAACCTACGCCGTGCAGGCCGCCTGATGTCTGATAGTTCTTGCCGCTGAATTTACCGCCGGAATGCAGGGTTGTGAAAATAACTTCCAGCGCGGATTTCTTCGGGAATTTCGGATGATTATCGACCGGGATACCGCGCCCGTTATCGGTAATCGTGACGGATCCGTCTTCGTTCAGGCGCATTTCAATCCGGCTGGCGTGTCCGGCCACGGCCTCATCCATCGAATTGTCCAGGATTTCACCAACCAGATGATGCAGGGCGCGTTCGTCCGTGCCGCCGATATACATGCCGGGGCGCTTGCGGACAGGTTCAAGCCCCTCCAGGACCTCGATATCCGCAGCTCCGTACTCATTGGTTTCCTTGGATTTTTTCGCCGCGAATAGATCTGTCATACTAAAGCCTGAATTGATGTCGATAATCATAATGTGCTGGCTGTAAATAGCCGCCATATCGGCTATGATCCTTGAGTCTCTTCGGATCCGCCGAGAGAGTATTGATTGCACTCTGGAAAGATAAAAGTCAATGACGCCAGGCGATATTCCAACCCTATCCGTAATCGCAATGCCCGCGGATACCAATGTCCATGGCAAGATTTTTGGCGGCTGGCTGATGGCGCATATGGATTTGTCCGCCGCCCAGAAGGCTATAGAACTGACCCGTCAGGACATCGTAACCCGTGTCGCGACGATTTCGTTTGAAAAGCCCGTCGATGTAGGCGACAAGGTATCCCTTTACACGAGCGTGAGGCGCGTGGGCGAGACATCGATCACGATCAAGGTCGAAGCATGGTCGTTGCGCCGTATATCCGGGGACAACGAAAAAGTCGGGGAGGGCGAATTTGTATTCGTCGCCATCGACAAACAGAAAAACAAAACAAAGATCAGGCAAATTGCATGAGTTATAAAACGGCACGGCTGGCAGCTTTCATCCTGTCGACCATTATTCTGTCTGCTACAGGCGGCGGAGTATTATACAGACATGCCATAGCCCAACCCTCTTACATTAATCAGCCTAACAATCTGAAATCCTACCTGGATGAAATGTCAGAGGATGATTTTAAAAAGGCAACAAATGAAATTGAGGAAAAACCCAAGGGCGATCGATACCTGGCGTTTCGTATCCGCCTTCCCAAAGCATGGGTGCGTTCAGGGGATAAAGCCGATTCAGGCAGCCTTGTTTCATCAGAAGGCGGCGGCGTTAAACTGAGTCGGAGATTGCTCGGTAAGATCGTAAAATATTACGGCACAAAAACATTTGCCGCGCCCAGCCGTTTTGAGATGCAGGCATTGAACCTTGATTATCAAATCACGGCAAAAAACTGGTTTTTGGGATATGTGCTCAGCAATGGTTATACCCTGCAAGGTATGAATGTCATCGATAAAAATCATGTTGAGGCATCATACATAATGGTTGAGGACGCCACGTCTTATGTCGTGCGTACAGTGGGCATCATTAATGGTCCCCGTATGGTTCTGGCGTCCTATTATGTGCCAGAGGCGCAATGGAAGAAAGAACGGGCTATGCAGGAATATGCCCTTAAATCCTTTATGTTCCTTGATAAGGAAGATGAAAAAATCGAAGTAACCCGGACATTCGCGTTTCTGGACCTGCTGAGGTTTGACTATCCTGCATCCTGGAGATTGCTGGCGCCCAATATAAGCAATATTGAGGAAATGGATGCCAGGCTGATCAAAGCGAAAGATACAGAAAACCTGCTGGGTGAAATTTCTTTAAGGATTATTTCCACTGAAATGGAGACATCTTTGCCGCAGGAGGTGAATTACCTTAAAGCCAACATTCATTCGATGGGTCTGGAGGTTGGGGACCTGATCGAAACGCCATCAAATTACACCAAGCCACAGGTTAATTTTGCACGCATTGAGGTATATAAAGCACAGGCAAGCGCCAACAATACATCCTTGCGTGAACATGAATACTGGTTGGCCATCCTTGCAGAGGATCGTTACTATTATATTGTAAGTATGATCACGCCATCCGTACGCTTGATTTCAGTAACTGGGCCCAGAATACGGAATCGTTTCAGATGGTGATTGAATCGTTGAGGCCGTAATCGGTTATTGGTCATTATAAAAAGCCGGGAAAATCTCCCGGCTTTTTACTCCAATCACTAATAACCAATGACCGTTACCCTGAATAATACATGTCGAATTCGATCGGGTGCGGCATCGTCTCGTATTTCTCGATCTCTTCCATCTTCAGGTCGAAATAGCCCTCGATCATATCGATGGTGAACACGTCGCCTTTCAGCAGGAATTCATGGTCGCGGCGCAGGGATTCAACGGCTTCGCGCAAAGATCCGCAAACGGTCGGGACTTTCGCCAGTTGTTCCGGCGGCAGTTCGTATAGGTTCGCGTCCATCGCATCGCCCGGATCGATCTTGTTCTGAATGCCGTCCAGGCCGGCCATAAGCATCGCGCTGTATGCCAGGTAAGGTGTTGCCAATGGATCAGGGAAGCGAACTTCCACGCGCTTCGCTTTCGGCGAAACGGTGTACGGAATGCGGCACGATGCCGAGCGGTTACGAGAAGAGTAGGCGAGCAGGACGGGCGCTTCATAACCAGGCACAAGGCGCTTATAGCTGTTGGTCGCCGGATTGGTAAAGGCGTTCAGCGCACGTGCATGCTTGATGATGCCGCCGATATACCACAGGCATTCCTGTGACAGGCCTGCATACTTGTCGCCTGCGAACAACGGCTTGCCGCCTTTCCACAAAGACTGGTGGACGTGCATGCCTGACCCGTTATCGCCATAGACCGGCTTTGGCATAAAGGTTGCCGTCTTGCCATAGGCATGCGCAACGTTGCGGACGACGTATTTGTATATCTGCATATTGTCGGCGCAATCGACCAGCGTGGAGAATTTCATGCCCAGCTCGTGCTGGCTGGCCGCCACTTCATGGTGATGTTTTTCAACAGGCACGCCCATGGCGCGCATAACGGTCAGCATTTCCGCGCGCAAATCGGATCCGCTATCCATCGGGCCTTCGGGGAAGTATCCGCCCTTGACACGTGGGCGATGTCCCATATTGCCCTGTTCATAGGATTTGTGGGTGTTATAGGGGCCTTCTTCTGAATCGAGCTCATAGCTGACGCGGTTCATAGAGATATCGAACTTAACGTCATCAAAGATAAAGAATTCAGCTTCCGGACCGAAATAGGCGGTGTCAGCAATGCCTGTCTGCTGGACATACGCCTCAGCCGCTTTTGCGATGGAGCGGGGGTCGCGGTTATAGGGCTTGCCCGTCATCGGGTCGAATACGTCGCAGAAAATTTTGACGGTCGGCTGGGCTGCAAACGGATCCAGGATCACCTTGGCGGTATCTGGCACGATATGCATGTCCGATTCATTGATGGCTTTCCAGCCGGGGACGGAGGAACCGTCGATCATCAGGCCGGTTTTCAAGGCATCGTCGTCCAGCATATCCATATGGAAGGCGGTATGGTGCAGCGTGCTGCGCATATCCGTGAACCAGCAATCGATATAATCCGAGCCATTATCCTGGGCGTATTTAATCACCTCGGCATAGGTTTTGGCTTTGATATGAGTTTTATCAGACATTTAGAGGCCCTTTTCGCGTTCAGTTATTGCGATGCACCCATGTAAAAAGTGCATGTCAGTTATGATTTAAACGGACACTAGCATCGTTTGTGCGCTGCGTAAACATGATTGGCAAAATTTTTACAAGGCCGGTGGAAAACCTTGACCGCTGCCGGAACCAGCATGTAAAAGAACAGACCACATGGCGACCGTAGCTCAGTTGGTAGAGCACTTGGTTGTGGTCCGAGTTGTCGCGGGTTCAAGCCCCGTCGGTCGCCCCAGTTTTATATAAAATTAAAAAACTTGTATTTAATATGTAAATAATGTAATGTTTCATTATCTACATAAAATCTGAAAACCATTTCAGATTTTATGTAGAGGAAAAAATGATTGTTACATCTTTAAGCGTTGCCTTTGCTGCGGCCGTTTTCGGCGGTATCGCTGCCTATGTTCATAAAAAAGAATCTCCTGTCTCTCTGTTTCAAAGCGCTGCGGAAAGGGAAGCCGGTCGTGCCTTGATGCAGGACGCGTTTGCAAGAGAAGCCAGATTAACCCCGAAATGGCTCGCGCCAGGCCACGTCCTTGGCGGTGAATCGAATTTTGGTGGCAGGCAAGCAGAGCAGCGCGCTGACAATGCCAACATGCGAACTCTCACCGCTACAATCTTTTAGGTTTATTTGAAACATTGCGATCCTTTGAAGGATCGCTTTTAATGCCTGAATGATAAATGATCCTTCTTTATGGCGTGACTGTCTGCCATGGCCGCCCAAAGCGGACGGCCATAAATATGACCGCGGGCATGTCGTTGTCGCAGGCGGAAATATGACAGGTGCCGCCCGTCTCGCGGCGCAGGCATCCATGCGCATGGGGGCAGGGCTGTGTACGATTGCCGGGCCTGCGCAGCTTATGGGGATATATCTGGATAACGCGCCGCATCTCCTGTTTGAACCTGTGGAAAACATCCGGAATTTCCCAGCGCGTCTGTCCGACCCGCGACGCAATGCCGCGGTCATCGGTCCCGGCATGGGGAAGGAGGAGGGGGCATCTGAAGGTGTGCTCGAAACGTTGCGGCTCAAGAAAGCGACCGTTCTGGACGCCGACGCACTGACGGTCTTTGCCGGGCGAATGGATTTATTTACCGACTCTGTCCACAACCAATGCGTTCTGACGCCTCATGAAGGAGAATTTTCTAAAATATTCCCTGATCTGGCGGGGGATAAAGTCGCCTGCGCGGCAAAGGCTGCCGAAATCTGCAGCTGCACCGTTCTTTTAAAGGGCGCAGAAACCGTTATAGCCATGCCCGGGCGTGAAGCTGTGGTGAACACCCATTCCAGCCCCTGGCTGGCCACGGCCGGGGCAGGGGATGTCCTGGCCGGAATGATTGGCGGCTTGATGGCGCAGGGCATGCAGCCTTTTGATGCCGTCTGTGCGGCTGCCTGGATCCATGGAGAGGCGGGATTAAAGGCTGGCCCGGGCCTGGTCGCTTCCGACCTGATCGGCATGCTTCCTGTAATAATTAAGTATTTCTCTTGAAATGCGGCCCATTTTCTGGTTTCTCATGGGGCCGGAACTCTGCGCGGATGTGGCGGAACTGGTAGACGCACCAGATTTAGGTTCTGGCGGGGTAACCCGTGGGGGTTCGAGTCCCTTCATCCGCACCACGCTTCGCCCTTCGGGCTACGCGTGGCGAAGCTACGGTGTAGACCGGTAGGCCGAAGCAGTGCCCGGCGTAGCCACTTGGCGAAGACGGGCTAATCCAAATTGTAGTTGAGATGAAAGATGAAGACAGCAATGCAAGTCAAAGAAGTGAAAAGCGAAGGCCTAAGGCACGAACTGGAAGTCGTTTTACCCGCCGGTGAGATTGAGCGCCTTCAGAACGAGAAACTGGAGCAATACGCGAAAAACGCAAAAGTGCCTGGTTTCCGCCCCGGCAAGGTGCCGCTGACCATCATGAAGAAGCAATATGGACGCGCCGTGATGGGCGAAGTGCTGGAAAGCGCCGTCAATGATTCAACGGCAAAAGTGCTGACCGATAAAGGCTTGCGTCCCGCTCTTCAGCCAAAGATTGAAGTGACGGAATTCGATGAAGGCAAGGACCTGAAATACACGATCACGGTCGATGTGCTGCCTGAATTCAAGGTGACGGATCTGAAAGGCCTGAAACTGACCAAGCCGGTGGCGAAGGTCGACAGCAAATCCATTGACGAAGCACTGGACCGTATCGCGAAACAAAACCGCGACAGCCAGCCGGTCGAAGGCCGCGCTGCAAAAAAAGGCGATATCGTCGTGATCGATTTCCATGGCCGCACCAAAAAAGACGACAAGCCGCATCCTGGCATGCACGCGCACGGCCATAACCTGGAACTGGGCAGTGGCCAGTTTATTCCCGGTTTTGAAGACCAGCTGATCGGCAGGAAAAAAGGCGACAAGCCTTCTGTAGAAGTCAAATTTCCGGATGAATATCATTCCGACGAACTGGCGGGCCAGGAAGCGATTTTCGACGTTGAAATTCACGAAATCCGCGAGCCGACGGATGCCAAGGTCGATGATGAATTCGCCAAGAAACTGGGCCTGACCGACCTTGCCGCGCTGAAGAAGGCGGTTGAGGAGCAGATTCAGTCGGAATATGATGGCATGAGCCGCATGAAGCTGAAACGCGCCATGCTGGACGCGCTGGATGACAGCCATGATTTCGCAATTCCTGAAGGCATGCTGGATCTGGAATTCCAGAATATCCGCCAGCAGATCGCCATGGAGCGCCAGGCTGAACTGAAAGACGGCAAGCTGGAACTGTCCGATGAAGAACAGGATGAGTTGAAAGCCATAGCCGAGCGCCGCGTGCGTCTGGGCCTGGTCCTGTCCGAAATCGGCCGCGCCAACAATATCCAGGTCAACGACCAGGAACTGCAGCGCGCCGTGATCAACGAAGCCCGCAAATACCCCGGTCAGGAAGCCGTGGTATTCGAATACTACCGCAAAAACCGCAACGCGCTGGAAGCCCTGCGCGCGCCGGTGTTTGAGGAAAAAGTCGTCGACTTCATCACCCAACTGGCCTCCATTGAGGAAAGCACTGTATCGCTCGATGAACTGACCGCTGAGGAAGAGGAGGAATCCTACCTCGAACGCAAGAAAGGCGGCTCTAAGCCGGCAAAAAAGGCGAAAGCCGAAGGCGGTGAAGAGAAGCCCAAAAAGGCGGCTTCGAAAGCCAAGGCAAAAAAAGATTAATTTAAACAGGCTCTTCTGAGCCTGTTTTTTTTAAGCATAAATAGCTTGCATCATTATCCATAATGATTATATCTTTGTGCATGATTATTGATCGTCGCCGTCGCGCGCATTATTCAAACGCATTAGGGCCTATTGGGTTTTTAAACCCGGGAGACGGTCCTTTGCAAAGCGTCAGAATGTGTATTGTCGATACTATGTTTCATGTTTGCCTGCGGCACGATCCTCTTGAAAACCTTGCTGACCCTATTGAGAATTGGACGCTTCGCAAAAGTCTGATGAACTCTAATATTGCCGTGAATGGCACCGAGCCTGCAATTGGTCTAGCCGAATGGGTGGATCATGAGGGGTCAGGATTGCGTCTTGAAATGTGGCATCCCGGTTCGGTCGATCTTGAAGATATGGTCAGGATTATAGAGAATGTGCCCCAGCTTGAGGGAGCATGGCTGAGAGCGGCTTTGCAAAGCAGGAATCTTGAAGCCGGATTAAAAGCAGAGGATCTTCCGCATTTTGACGGAGATGCAAACCCCGTTTACGCGGGATGGGGAGGTGATAACGGCTTTTATTCACATTCCTGGATAAGTGCAAAGGGCGGAACAATACATTTTAAAGACAATACGCCGCAAAACCTTATGGCTGATATACAGAGGCGTATGGAACTCAAGGATGCTGAAGTCGGCCCTGCTGCAATAAATAATATTTGCGGAAGAAAAAATACTATATCTCTTCGTTTTATATGGAATGAAGCAAAAAAAAATATTGGAAAGACGCGGCACGAAATCCATGAAGTATTGGATCATACGCCAGGTATGATCGCTTACGAAGCCGGCACTGTGCTGGAAGCAAGAAACAGACCTGTGGCTTTAACACCCGCAGTTTAACTTCGGTCAAATAAAGTTTCCGCGCGCTTGAGTCAAAAAGCCCAATCAATAACATTATGAAATCTATTTATATTGGCCTTGAACTCATGAGTGGCGCACGATACTTTGTGTCTATTGATTCCTGCTATAAACCCTCTTGAAAGAATCCTCATGTACGATCGCGATCCTTTAGAAATCTATAACAACACCCTGGTGCCGACCGTGATCGAGCAGACCAACCGGGGCGAACGGGCGTTCGATATTTATTCCCGCCTGCTGAAGGAGCGCATCATCTTCCTGACGGGTGCGGTCAACGACTACACCTCCAGCCTGATCTGCGCGCAGCTGTTGTTTCTGGAATCGGAAAACCCGAAGAAGGACATTGCGTTCTACATTAATTCCCCCGGCGGCGTCGTGACCTCCGGCCTGTCGATCTACGACACCATGCAATACATCAAGCCTCCGGTCTCCACAGTATGCGTGGGGCAGGCGGCGTCCATGGGTTCTCTGCTTTTAACTGCAGGCGCGGCCGATAAACGCTACTCCCTGCCGCATTCCCGGATCATGATCCACCAGCCGCATGGCGGCGCCCAGGGCCAGGCTTCGGATATCGAAATCCAGGCGCGTGAGATCTTGCGTCTGCGTGCCAAGCTGAATGAAATTTACGTAAAACACACGGGTCAAAAGCTGGCCGCCATCGAGAAAGCCATGGATCGCGATAACTTCATGTCCGCAGACGAAGCCAAAGCCTTCGGCCTGATCGATCACGTGGTGGATGTTCGTCCGGACGCGCTGGCGGCGATAAAGACAAGAAGCCTACGACTTAATCCTTTGTTATATATGAATAATTCCTCACCTGTTCTTCAGGTGGGGAAGACGCACCCTTGATTTTGCCTTATTCTTAACCAATTCACTGATAGGCACGGCGTCATTCTTGGCAATATCCTCTTAACGTCGCTAATATAGAGTAAGGGAATTGCGGCCGTGGCCTTGATGAAACCAGGAACCTTGTGAGTTGATATGATTGGGTTATCTTCCCCCTCTTCCGAAAGCGCTCTTCCCGTTTTGCCGTTAAGGGATATCGTGGTTTTTCCACATATGATCGTACCACTGTTCGTGGGGCGGGAAAAATCCGTACGCGCTCTGGAAAACGTGATGCAGGATGGGAAGCAAATCCTGCTGGTCACGCAGAAATCCCCGTCGCAGGATGATCCGGCTGCTACCGACCTGTTTGAAATTGGCACCATCGGCACAATTCTTCAGCTTCTGAAGCTCCCCGACGGCACGGTCAAGGTTCTGGTCGAAGGCAACCGCCGCGTTCGTGTGACGCATTATACGGAGCGCCAGGATTATCTGGAGGGTTTCGCTGAAAATATCCGCGATGAATCCGCGCCGGGCGAAGATCTCACCGCCCTGGCCCGTGCCGTCGCATCACAGTTTGAACAGTATGTGAAGCTGAACAAAAAAATCCCGCCTGAAGTCATCGTTTCAGTTAATCAGATCGAAGACTCCGCCAAACTGTCCGACACAGTCGCTGCGCACTTAGCCCTGAAAATCGAAGATAAACAAAAATTGCTGGAAGCTGGCAATACGTCCGACCGTCTGGAACAGATCTTCGCCTTTATGGAGGGGGAGATCGGCGTTTTGCAGGTTGAAAAACGCGTCCGCAACCGCGTCAAACGCCAGATGGAAAAAACCCAGCGCGAGTATTACCTCAACGAACAAATGAAGGCGATCCAGAAAGAACTCGGCGACGGCGAAGGCGGCCTCGACGAGATGGAAGAACTGGACAAGAAAATCAAGGAAACAGGCCTTTCAAAAGAAGCACGCGACAAGGCGGAGCATGAGCTGAAAAAACTCAAGCAGATGAGTCCGATGTCTGCGGAGGCGACCGTTGTTCGCAATTACCTAGACTGGATTCTGTCGCTGCCATGGGACAAGCGCACCAAAGTCAAAAAAGATATCAAGATTGCCAAGAAAATTCTGGATACGGATCACTACGGTCTCGAGAAGGTCAAGGAACGCATTCTTGAATACCTGGCCGTTCAGCAGCGCACGAAAAAAGTCAAAGGCCCGATTGTTTGCCTGGTTGGCCCTCCAGGTGTGGGAAAAACCTCGCTTGGTCAGTCCATTGCCAAAGCCACAAACCGCAATTTTGTCCGCATGTCGCTCGGCGGCGTACGCGATGAAAGCGAAATTCGCGGTCATCGCCGCACCTATATAGGCGCTTTGCCAGGTAAAGTGATCCAGGGCATGAAAAAGGCCGGGACGTCGAACCCGCTGTTCCTGCTGGATGAGATTGACAAGCTGGGCAATGACTGGCGCGGCGATCCGTCTTCGGCATTGCTGGAGGTTCTGGACCCTGAGCAAAATTCAACGTTCAGCGACCATTATCTGGAACTGGATTACGACCTGTCCGATGTGTTGTTCATCTGCACGGCCAATAGTACCGCGACTCTGCCGCGTCCACTGCTGGACAGGATGGAACTGATCCGCGTTTCCGGCTACACCGAAGATGAAAAACTTGAGATCGTCAAACGCCATCTGCTGAAAAAACAGATGGAAGCGGCCGGTTTGAAACGCGGCGAATTCGGAATCAACGATGCGGGCATCCGCGACCTGATCCGTTATTACACGCGCGAAGCCGGTGTCCGTAACCTTGAACGCGAGCTGGCCAATCTGTGCCGGAAGGCGATCAAGGACATCCTGATGAAGGGCCGGAAAGAAGTCCGCATCACGCCGCGCAACCTCGAAAAATACGCGGGCGTCCGTAAAATGCATTATGGTGCAACGGATGAGCAGGATCGCGTCGGTGTTGTTAACGGCCTCGCCTACACAGAGTTTGGCGGTGATCTTCTGTCGATTGAGGCTGTGACCATACCCGGTAAGGACGGTAAAGTCACGACCACGGGCAACCTGAAAGAAGTGATGCGTGAATCGATCACAGTTGCCGAAATGCTAATGAAATCGCGAGCCGCCCGTTTTGGCATTAAACATGAAGATCTGAACAAAACAAGCATTCACGTTCACGTGCCGGAAGGTGCGACGCCGAAGGATGGTCCTTCCGCAGGGGCGGCAATGGTCACGGCGATTATTTCGGCGCTCACCGGCATTGAAGTCCGCAAGGATGTTGCGATGACGGGTGAAGTCAATCTGCGCGGTTACGTCACGGCCATTGGTGGCCTGAAAGAAAAAATGCTGGCCGCTTTGCGCGCAGGCATCAAAACTGTGTTGATCCCGAAAGAAAATGTGAAGGATTTGGTGGACATTCCAGATAAGGTTAAAAAGGGCCTGAAAATTATTCCGGTTGATCGCATTGAAGACGTTCTTGCAAATGCTCTCGTCCGTATCCCTGAGCCTCTATCGCAGGAAGTGCGAGAAATCATTGAGCCGATTGCTACAAAAACCGAAGAATCAGGCGATGCGATAAGGCATTGATAGAGATGCGCTATATTTCGTAGCTTCGAACTTTGACAGGTACGGAAGCGCGTCTCGCGTGATCAATAGTATTTTGCGTTCCGGTACTATTGTTTACCCGGTAAGCAAAAACTAAATTGGCGTTATCGACAATCTTTAAATTGCGATCGTGAAAGCTTTCCTTGTTTGCACGATCGTGATCAAGCTCGGTAAGCCTGCCCATGGATTTTGCCCTGCCAAGTACATCAAAAAGCGCTTTAATGTTGTCGGGGGTTACATCGCCCTTGGATCTTGTGTTTTGAAGTTGCCGTAAAAAATATTCTTGATAGCGATCCAGACTGGTCGGAATGATAATACGGATTCTTGTTGCATCAGGATCATGTTTCAGCGCCTCCAGAGTGGCTACAAAATCTACACCCAGCGCACCGCCAACGACAATGCCATCACCCGCCGCCATGATATCACCGATATCGCGACGGACATCGTTTTCTACATCTCGATTGATTTTCCTGGAGCCTGAAATTCCGATTCATTTCATAAAAAAATTGTACCTTAATGGAATAAACAAAAAGTAAATTCAGCTTTTACAAAGCCTTACAAAAGGACATATTTTTAATTTTTATAAGGAAACCTGCGAAAAATAACGCATTGCACATTGATTCACGGCTTGAAAGAGCGTATCAATGATTCGTTCCATGCGGCTGAAAGCTACGGTTTCCAAGGGTTTCAGCCTGTACGGAAAAGTTTTTCTGATAATCCTTTAACTTTAAAACATGGGGAATTCCCAATGAACAAGCAAGATCTCGTGAACGAAGTTGCGAAAGTCGCTGACCTGCCGAAAACCAAAGCGCAGGACGCAGTCGAAGCCGTTTTCGAATGCATCAAAACCACCCTGAAAAAAGGCGGCGAAGTCCGTCTGGTCGGTTTCGGTACATGGACTGTCGCGAAACGCGCGAAAACCACGGGCCGCAACCCGCGCACGGGCGAGAAAATCGATATTCCTGCGTCCAAACAGCCAAAATTCAAAGCCGGTAAAGAACTGAAAGACGCTGTGAACAAGTAATTTTGCTCCCGATTATCCTAAATCCGGCTATGCGTTGCGCGTGGCCGGATTTTTTATGCGAAAATCCTTGATTTTTTTTACAGATCCGGGTATTCCCAAACGACTTAAGGGCGTTTAGCTCAGTGGTAGAGCACCTCGTTTACACCGAGGGTGCCGGGAGTTCGACCCTCTCAACGCCCACCATTTTTTCTTATAGGAATATTATGGACGCACAAACATTTTCATGGATTGAAATTGCCTATAATGACCAGGAAGGCAATGAAAACATAATACATGTGCGACTAAATAATGAAGTTTTCGAAGATCTGAATATAGATCCGTCCATCATGTCCCAAAGTGGTGAACAGCGAATAGACGCATTGTATGCGTCGTATGGCAGCCATATTTCGGCAGTCATTCGTTATACAAACGGTGAATTGAATGACGGACCTGAAGGTCAGCCCGCATACGTCATGTATAAAAATGGCGACATATACAGTAACTCCCATTGGAGAAGTGGAAGGGAAACAACCAGCTTTTACATACGGGAGAAGCCTCCTGTAAGCAATTTGTGTCCAAATCCCTGATACTGTTCTAACTTACCGCGCATAGTCCATGATCGCGGACGGCGTCAGGTAATCGAACAGCGTCTTGCTGGAGGATTGGTTGACTTCGCCGCCCGTGAGGATCGGCGTTTCAAACAGGATGCCGTTTTGATAGATCAGCGTCACCGTGTAATCATATCCTGTCTGGTCCGTGCGAATGCGGAACGGCGATGTGAAGCCGATATCCTTCTCCACGTTTTTGAATTTCAGGCTATAGCCATACAACGACTGCAGGAAAATACTCTGCGCGTCCTGGCCGATTTTGCCGTCGCGGAATTCAACGGCGCTGCTGCCGTAGAGGGCAATCAGGATTTCATTGCGCTGAAGCCGCGTCAGGTCTTTCTGGGGACGGTCCAGAATGGACAGGACCTGAGCTTCCGTCATACCTTTCTGGATGGTCTTCACACGCTGCATCAGCTCTTCGGGGGTTTTATAGGCGGACCGGTTTACATCCTCATTTCCGCCCGGAAGACTCATAACGCCTGCGCAGCCGCATAACAGTATCAGGAGAAGAACTGATACGGCCCTGAAAAAGCACCGCATGGGTAAGGTATATATCACACTTATATTATCGCAAATATTAACGAATTTTACCAGTTAAAACCTTAAGTTCAGACGGTTTTTCAGTGTTGCAACGCGGCTAAAAAGCGCTTTCCGAGGAAAATCATTGAAATAACTGCCCGTATGGTCTTTT
>JBGAQU010000039.1:0-23800 GCA_044220535.1 Alphaproteobacteria bacterium
CCCGGAGAAAACGATAAATCTCCGGATCTCCGGGCCTCCGCGTAAAAACATTCCTTTACAAAAGCGAAGACATCGCATGGGTCCCGGCTTTCGCCGGGATGACGATGGATTTTATGATTGATTGGTGTAATTAAAACCATCTTACCTCATGGCCTCATCCGTACAAAAATTTATAAAAGCGGTAATAGCTCAGCATATACACCCAGAACGCCGATCCCCCCGGCTGGCCGCGGATTGTCTCCGCTTCTGCTTTGATTTTACCCCAATCCAGGAAATCCATCATGTCCATGAATTTTTGATCGTGCAAAGCCTCCGTCGCCGCACCCCAGAACTCCGGATGCGTCTCCATATACTCCTGCCGGTCGGGCCAGGTGCGGTCTTCCGGTTGCGGCCCATGGAATTTTTTCGATCCAGTCAGGTCACGCAATACCTTGCGCCCGATCAGCCACGCCGTTCGCATCCACGGCAACGCCCCCGCAGGCATGCCGAAATTCCCGGCAGGCAAAGCCGCCAGTTTCAAGCTATGCCGCCGCATCGCCGCCAGCGGCAGCAGCCCGTGAATCCGATGCTCCGGCTGTAACGCGAAATTCATGTCGTATAATTCGCGGTCGTAACACGGCGTCCGCACCTCGCCATCCACCCGCATGCTGAGGATATTGCCATAGGTGAAATGCCGCGACTGGTTGTGAAACACCAGATAATCCCACTGATCGGTGATATCGCCTGAAAATGTTTTGCCTTCGTTCATCACGCCCGACACAGTGTCGTGCAATGATTTTTTCATCCGTTCCCGCGCTTCCGGCTTGACCAGCAGACCGGTCAGGTCATATTTCAGACGGAACGAAATTGTTTTCAGGAAATAATCAACCACATCCTTCGGAAATCCGATCATCGCCCGGTAAAATGTCGGCCGCCCCAGCAATTCCCGCCAGCGCGTGTTCAGATACGTGCCATGGAAAAAATAATCCAGCCCGTGCCCGTTCATATACACCTTCGAATGCGGATTATGCCGCCCCTCAATCGGAATAAACAACGCATGGTCGATCGCATACATACCGGCGTTCAGCCATGCCGAACGCTCCAGTGTCCGCGTAAAAAAATCGTCCGGCACGTTGATATATTCATGGTTATGCCCGCAATGATGCGCCACGCGCCGCGCGCATTCCACCTCATTGTTGTCGGTCATGCCATAGGTGTAACAGGTGATCCGCTCCGGCGCGTATCCCGCGATCAGCCGCCCGTCATGCCCGCCGCTTAAAAACAACCCGGTTTCGCCGCCCGTGCCCACCGGCACCCGGCGCTTCACCGCCTTCGCCAGCAACGGCACGAATTCATTGATCTGCACCGCGATACTGTCTTTGCGCTTCGGCACTTGAAACGGTTTCCAGTACCGGACAATCTCAACCTTATCCGGTTGCGCTATATTCAGCCGCAGCCGCGACCCCGCCGGAATAAACGCAGACAACGTGTCATGCGTCTCTGTCCCGAACAGCCGCTGCATCATCAAAAATTCATAAGCCTTTTCCGGACGCAAAACGAAACCCGCCCAGTCACGGATCACCCGCGCCAGATCCAGATAATTCGTCGACGCCAGAAACGCATCGCCTTTCGCCGCATAATAAAACGGAAACGTCGCAAACCGATCCGTATAAATATCCACCACGCCCTTGGCGCGATCATGAATGATCAGACCAAACTCACCATTCAGGTCATGAATAAACGAAACCGGATCATCCATCCCTGCTAGCTTCGCGGCCAGCGCTTCACGGTCAATCGTCTCCCCTTCAAACGGAGATCCTAGCACCACCACATCACGGCTCGCGCCTTTATGGGCTAAAACCTCCGGAAAAATCCGGTGATGACGCAATTCCAAGCCTTCACTTATACCGTCATCCCCGCCTTCGCGGGGATGACAATGTTGAAGATTGAAAACGCCTTTTCTTTGGGCCACAACCAGTTCCGCCGGAACAGCCGACCCTCGCGAAGACAAAAACAAAAAAGGCACATCAGGACGCATGTTTCTTACCCATCGGCAAAATGGCCGCCATATCGATTTGACCGTCCGCAGGCGCGGACGTCAATGCTTTTAAGAGAACTTCATAATCCTTCGCTGTCGCCTCCAGCGAATAATCCCGCGCAATCATCGCCGAACTCTCCTCCGCCAGCCCTTCACGCAGCGGCAGCAGCGCCTTGATAATGGACGCCCAGCGCACCGGCTCCGGCGGCGCCAGAAACAACGGATGCTGGTCCAGCTTTTTCCCCAGATCCCTGAATGCCCGTTCCCGCGCATTGGCCACCACCGGTACACCGCAGGCCAGCGCCTCCAGCATCGGCGTCCCCATGCCTTCATGCGTGTTTGGCATCAGGTAAATATCGCTCGCCCGCATCAATTCACCCGCATCCGCAAATCCCGTTTGAATCGAAACACGCCCCGGTAAGGCATCGGCTTTTGTCCTGATCTCATCCATATAGGCCCGGTCACGCGCCGCCAGCCGCCCCTTCTCCACCACCGGCCCGGCCAGCACCAGCTTGTACCGCTCCGGCAGATGCTCCATCACATCCAGCAAAAACGACTGGTTCTTCTGCGGCATAAACTTCGCCACCATGCACAGCACGATATCGCCTTGTTTGAATGGCGTTAACGCTTCGCGTCTGGACGAAGGCGCGGGATCGTAAAAAAACTTGGATGTATCGACTGGGTTCGGCCGTACCCATACGTTTTTCACATAACCTTCCTTCGCCGCCTGTTCCCCCAGCGGCCCCGAAATCGCCACCACCGCGCAACGGGATTTCAGCTTGGGCGCAGGCAGCCCCGGCAAATTCTGCGACACATGACTGCCCGTCGTCACCATTTCCACCAGCACCGGCTTTTTATGCCACCACGCATAATGCCGCGCTGCCACGGTCAGCGGGTTGCTGCCCGCCACATGCAACACATCGAATTCTTTACGCTTAATCGCCTGATATCCTGCCCACGCGTCGCGCCAGAACGCGACCGCCTGCGCGATTTTTCCGCCTTTTGCGGGCCACGTGGAGGTTATCCTTTCTATTGCAATTCCATCCAGTTCATATCGCTCTGCACTCGCGTATTCAATTCCACTGCATAAAACCTCGACTCCAATGTTGTCATCCCGGCGAAAGCCGGGATCCATACGCTGATTGGGGACAACAGAAGGCGAAAAATCGTTACCATAGGACTTTATATCTTCCTTCTGCGAAGTCTCAACCATTGAATGGATCCCGGCTTTCGCCGGGATGACAACTGAAGAAGGAATCAAATTGGATAGCTTTTTATACAGCGTATGAATCCTATACGCCGCCCCCGTATATTCCGGCAGATATTTGCTGGCGACGACCAGGACCTTCATCGCTTGATCGCCAGGATATGGCGGGAATCCGCAAACCCCGCGCGGTCAAAAGCCTGCTGCATCGGGTCGATCATGCCCGCCAGTGTTCCCATCACCTCTTTATAAAGAATTTCAGGATACCGGTTCTGCAGGTGCACAGCTGCAAAACGGAAGAAATCCATGCTGTCCTGCCCGAATACCCATTGCGCCGTCTTCTCATACCCGGCCGTCTTCAGGAAATAATCGATCGAATGTTCGGTGTAGATCTGCGTATGCACCATCGCATCCAGGCTGCGCGGATAATGGTCTTCCACCATGCTTTCAAAAATGGTCGCAAACCCGAACACCGGCACCGAAAATACAAAGGCGGTCCCGACAGGTTTCTCCGCCAGCGCCTTGGCGACCTCCAGCGGGTTGTCCACATGTTCCATCACGAAAAAGCTGGCATAGATATCGGCATCATTATCGCGGATGGCTTCCGCCACAGACGCTTCGTTGAACACGACCAGCTCTTCGCCCAAAGCTTCCTGGGCGTTGCGGATATTATGCTTGTCACGCTCAAAACCGATAATATCTTGGCATCCCATTTCGCGCAGGGAATACAGGTACCCGCCCGCGCCGCAGCCGATTTCCACCCACCGCATCTCCTGCGGCGATTTTTTCATCCCCGCAGCTTTTAACTCGCTGACAGTCCATTCCGCCTTGGGCCGGTAAATCCTTTCGCAGGATGAAATATACGCAGGACGGTCCAACGCCGGATAGATCAGCTCATACCCCATCGTCTCCGTAACTTCGCGGTCAAACGCTGCGTCCGGCTGGTGACCGCTCTGAATATGCCCGCACGTGCCGCAGACGAAAAACGGCACGTCACGATGGTCGATTTGATCTTTATCTGTAAGCGCCGCCTGACACATCAGGCAATGCGCGCGTTTTGGACAATCGCTCAGACGCCTGTTCATCCGCCGCACCATCGCGATCAGGTCCGCCTCCTGCTTCATCATCGTGTCGAATTCCAGGGCGATATCCTGGGCAGGTTTGGAAAAACGGGTGCGTGTCATCAATAGAACCTTAGAATTTTTGCGCGATCAATTGCGCGATATCGTAGAAATAATCGCTCGCGATAAAGAATCCCTCAGGTCCGGTAATATTAAATGACGTCAAACGCGGCCCCCTGATATTCCCGCGCTTCACATTGCTGTTTTTTACAGCGGTACACACATTCACATCACCAAAGACCGTTCCGCCCTCAAGATACTGATAACGCCCCAGTTGCAATTGCTGCAATCCATACGCACTTTGCACATACAGGTTTTCAGCCGCGTATTTTTCGACCGATATCGACGCATCCGCATCCGCCATCAAAAGGGAATAAACCCCTTCCTCCATCGATCCCTTGGTCAGGAACGGCGCCTGGACATAGCTGACCACCGTCACGCCCTTATAATCCGGATCGTAAGGCGTGATCACTTCCTCCAGAAGCGGCGCGAGCGGCGATGTGCGATAGGTGGATTCAAAACTGCGCAAATGGAACGCCAGGCGCTTGTCGCTTTGCGCCTCGACAATCTCGCGCGCGTCTTCATTGTCAGACGTCACGACGATATGTTCGAACATATCGCTGTCGATAAACCGCGCCAGCGTATGCTCCAGCAATGTGCGGTCGCCCAGCTTCAAGCTCCACAGATCTTCCGCGAAATCAAAATATTTACGGATGGGAATAACGCCGACAACAGGCCGCGACGCCTTCAACTTTTTGGCGCTGATGTCTTTTTTGATCTGCCGGCGTGCCGTCTTGATGATCTGGCTTTCACCTTCCGCGCCCGTCAGGTTTTTATAATGCCTGCGGTAATAAAACAGCGGCAGGTTGACGTTGCCGCATTTGTATTTTTCCCGCACCCGCGTCCACAGATCGAACCCGTCCTGCGCGCCCAGATCCTCCCGGTAGCCGCCCAGTTCGCGCAGCACCTGCGTCTTCGCCAGGATGCACGCACCGTTCGGCGGCATGTCGAGGATATGGTCTTCCTCATACAGTTTCCGGCGGCGTTCATGGGCGAAAATATTCCCCATCTGGTCCATCAGGTAATAATCCGGAAACGCCATGATGGTATCCGGATGATTGTCCAGATAGGTTTTCAGCACCAGCAGGATATTTTCATCAAACACATCGTCGCCATCCAGGCGAATGATATATTTCCCGGCTGCCTCGCTCAGCGCCAGATTGCACACGCCGGGCAAACCGATTTTTTCTGTGCGAAACGTGCGGATATTCGGCGCGTTGGTATACAGCTGCAAGATCTCCGGCGTCTTGTCCGTCGATCCGTCATCGATGATGATCAGCTCCCAGTTTTTATAGGACTGCCTGAACACGCTTTCGATGGCTTCGTTCAGATACGCACCGTAATTATGGCACGGAATATAAACGGTGATGTCGGGGGCGGAACGTATAGTCATGACAGAACGTGCATCCATTTCACTTAAGAGCAGCCGCTTTACAAAGCGCCGCAGGCTTTTTAAAAGGTTTTTCACCACGAATAGACGCGAATAAGCACGAATAAGAAAAAGAAAGATTTTTTTACCACAGAGGACACAGAGGATGCACAGAGAAGG
Source organism: Alphaproteobacteria bacterium (assembly GCA_044220535.1). Classification (GTDB taxonomy): domain Bacteria; phylum Pseudomonadota; class Alphaproteobacteria; order Micavibrionales; family Micavibrionaceae; genus JBDHTS01. The sequence goes on from JBGAQU010000039.1 coordinate 5,952, forward strand.
AAAATATTAAAAAATAAAAAGACCTTCTCTGTGCCTTCCTCCGTGTTCTCCGTGTCCTCCGTGGTTCAAACCCTTTCTTTTTCTTATTCGTGCTTATTCGTGTCCATTCGTGGTCAAACTCTTATAAAGCTCCCCAACGCTTACCGGAAGGGTTTTTTGGCCGGGTCGGCGGCTTCCGGAAAAGCCCGGACCGTCTTTCCGGACCGTTTCGCCAGTTCCAGGACAACAGATCGCATGCCCCATATCTCGTCGGACGCAATGACATAAGGCTCGACCGGCCCGTCCACAATGATGGCCCGCCCCGGATGCTGGGCCTGGACGGTGGCACAATGCTGCGTGATCGCCTTGGCGTCCTGCCGCGGATGCGGCTTGATCAGATACACGGCATCATTCGCTTTTGAAATTCTGGAAAATGCCTCCTGCACCAGGTTCTTCCAGGTGTAATCTGAAAATTCCTTACGTTCCGGATCTAAAATCAATGTCACAAGTTTCCGTGTCCCGCCCGTGAATTTTTTCTTTAAGGCCTCAGCGCTCAGGGGATCGATTTTTTCAATCTGTTCCAGCGACAATTCAATGCCCGGGTTCATAAACGGCACCAGCAGCATGTCGCACTGCTTGCGGGTCAGGCCCAGCTTCATCATACCGCCCATCTGCACGCCCTTCGCCCGTTCGTCGGGAACATACAGGGTATTAGGCAGGACCACCGGCTCACCGGCATTGGGCCGGAACAGGCGCGAAATATCCTCCCAGTGGTCGGAGAAAAACTTTACTTCACATCCGCTGCCAACAGCCTCCTGCAAACGGCGATAGGCCAGCATGAAGTCCACCTGCTGCGCCATGGCGATAATATGGCCGGATGCCTGGCCGCGTAAGTCATGCGCCATGGACTCACCCGTCTTTTTACCCGGTAAATCGGCATGGTCGCGCGACCATCCATCCGCATACCAGCTCCCCGCAATCCCCATTTCCGCCGCTTCCTTCTGGATCGGCCGCAAAAACGCGGTTCCACCCGGATCGGCGCTATAGAAAGACAGGGATTTGATATCCTTCAGAAGATCGCGGATTTTCTGGCGCCAGTCAGACAAGGCTGCCCTCCGTCCGCGCGCCGCGAATCCGCTCGATCACCTGCTGCGCCCGGATGGCGTCCTCCGCCGTGGACAAAGGCGCGGCACGCCCCGCAAGGACTGCGGCAGCATTATCGACAAGATTCAGCAAGGCATGGCTGTGGCCGGTCATGATGACGTCTTTATGGACGAGGCGCCTGCCCGGCGGAATGCCGGTTTTATCCTCGACCCGCCAAACATGGCAGTCGCGGTGATCATTGTAAATCTGGTATCGTCCTGTCCGGGTCACGATATCCACCTCAAACAGCGTAAAAGCCCGATCGTCCAGCGGCTGCAGGAACACCATCGGGCAATGGTCCATCTCCATGAACACCGCCATGGTCGGGTCGGCGTCGCTGTAATCCACCCGCGCCGCCAACGGCACGGCCCGCCTGACCTCCCCGAACAGCATCCGCAGCAGGTCGATCGCATGCGACCCGTTATGCAGCAGCCCCTTGGCATATTTGATGGTGGCGTTCAGCACGACTTCGCTTTGCAGGCGCTTCGCCAGATCCGCATAAAACGGCAGGAAACGGCGCGAATAATTCACGATAAGCGGAATATGCTTTTCCGCATACAGCGCCGCCAGACTCTGCGCTTCCCTTAAATCCTGCGCCAGCGGCTTCTCCGCCACCACCGCACGTACGCCCGATCCCGCCAGCAGCATCAATATATCCGGCTGCTGCTGCGGCGTCACCGCCACACTGACGATATCCGGCGCACCCTGCGCCGTCAGCATCGCCTCAGCCGACGGATACACCGCACAACCCCATTTCTCCCCCAGCTCCTTCGGCGCCAGCGGATCGCAAATCGCCGTCAGCGTAAACGCCTCATGCGCCCGGTATGCGCCCGCATGCGTTTGCGGCGGAAAATCCGCTGGAGCATCCATCCGCGCCCCGATCATGCCTGCGCCTATCACAGCAGCTTTATAAGCCATTCTTTAACCCCCTACCCACACTGTCATCCTCCGGCTTGACCGGAGGATCCATGTAATGCCGGGCCAGTGTATAGATCCTCCGGTCAAGCCGGAGGATGACATTTCTTGGATGAACTTAAAGTAAAGTCCTTTTAAAATCACAAGGAAAGTCCCTTAACCCGCTTTCCTCGCAACCGCTTTCTCATCGCCCGCACTCTTCTGCTTCACGGCACCGTTGATCGCCAGCCATTCCGGATACCGCTCAAACAGATCCAGAATATCTTTATAGTCAAAATCAGGCTTCACCGGATACAGCGTCTCAAACACCCGCCGCACCAGCTCGTAATCATTCGGCTCGTCCACCGTCAGGCGGATATCCGTGCGGTACAAATCCTTCGGCACCGGCGTCTCGCCCGTTTTAAACATTTCCGCGTTCTGCGTGATGTAATACCCCCCATGCACCCGCAGATTGGGCGGGCACACCGGATCCATCTTCAAAAGCGCCGAGCGTTTAAAGCACCGCACATTTAGCCCGATCAGCACATCCTTATGCGTCGCCGAACAATCCAGGTCGTTCTCGATCAAATGCCGCACGGCCATATCGATCACCGCCGGGTCCATAATCGGGTTATCGCCCGTCAACTGCACAATGATATCCGGGTTTTCCTCAGCCGATCCCTCAATTACCCGCTCTGTCACATCGTCCTCGGATCCGCGATACACAGGAATCCCCTCCCGCTCGCATGTATCCGCAATGATCTTGCAGGTCGGATTGACGGTCGTCAGGTATTTCACCTTCGTGACCGTCTCCGCCTTTAAAATCCGCTCATACATCCGCACAATCGTCGGCTTCCCGCCCAGCGGCAGCATCACTTTGCCTGGCAAACGGGTGGAGGACATACGCGCTTCAATCGTCGCTAAAACCTTCATATCATTCATCTTTCTCATTTTTATTTGACGGAATAGATAAGATTATATAAAACCTTTCCCCAACAGGAAAGATTTAAAATGACCAGCGAAACCCATACTATGACGGCCCCTGATAACGGCGCAACCGCTAACGTTAATCAGGCGCTGGTTGAATATTTGAAAACACAGCCAGAAATTAATCCATTAAAAGCAACATTCAGGGATGCGACTTGGCCTGCCAATATTATTGGTCTTCTTTCCACGGCCTGCACTCTTCCTTCAGCATGGCTTGATCCTGTTAATGGCGCATTTCGCGCCACTCAAGGCATAAGTGCTCTGACAAGTATCAGCATTCAAACATATCTTCAGTTAAAAGGTCGCCATCAGACATATACAGATTTGCGCGACCTCCAGCGTGGCATTGATCCGGCAATCATTGTAAAACGCGCTGATATGAAAGATAAATCGCTGGCAGGACGTTTTGAAAGCTGGTGGATGGCCAACAGCGTCAATGTTACAGCTATCTGGGCAATAGGCAATTGTGGCCTTATGGCTACGTCGGGTATTGCCAGCCATCGCCCCGGCGAAACCATGACAGCGATTTTATGGGTTCCAACATACATTCTACGCCTTCTACCGGAAAAAAGCGTGTCTGCAGAAGCAGTTAAAAAAGCCTCTGCAGCAATCGACACCGCCGCGAGCACAGTCATAGTCGGCCCGTTCAATCTTGCCGCCAAAGCATTAAAAAACACTTCGATATATAAAGCGATCGCCAATTCATGGATTGCACAACAACCGCCGCTGGCTCTTTCGGCAATTTACAATATCGGCTTTAAACGTGTCCCTGCGATTGCAAACGCGGTTATAGCGCAGGACCCTTTCTCCGTCGGCTGGATGCTGGGCGGTGTGGCACAGGATATTTTCACATCTGAAATCGATAAACGCTTCATTGGTCGCGGCAAAGGTTCAATCGTCGATTCGCCAGACGGACATGTGGTTGCTAAAAATATTCTTGAAGGCCGCGGATTGCGCACCATAAAAGAAATGCTTAGCCCGCGCCCGGCTTAGGCTGAAAGGAAAAGCCTGTAGGCTTTTCCTTACTGCAATCTTAGTTACGGCTGCATATTGGCTTTTGACCTTAACATATCAAAAAACCTTTGATTGTAATCCATCTGTTTCCCAAGCCACATCGACCCGTCCAGATGGTCTTTCAGGTCATCGCCCGTTTCCGGATGGATCAGGATCGACAGGCCTTTACTGTTCATCTGCAGCCATTGCACAATCCGCCCGAACCCTTCCGGCCGGATATAGACCGCGAAATTCGGCGCCGTATGCGGGCCAACTGGGCCTATGGCATGGCTTGGGCCGATCAGGTCGTCCGCGAACAGGGTTTCAACAGATTGTGCGACCCTGTCCGCCGCGGCCTTATCATTCGCCCCATGATAAATGTGCAGATGATATCCTTCGATGGCCTGTATCGCCTTATCCCATTGCTGCTTCAATGTTTGTTGTTCCGTTCCATTGGTCATTTCAATCTCCTTGTTTAAACCATCATGATTGATGGCCTGAAGAAATTACTTTCGATTTATCCATAGATAAAATATTATAATTTTATAATTATGATAGGGAATTCTTATGATACCGTCCGCAACAGACTTGACTTACTTCATGGAAATCGCGCACACGGCCAACGTTTCCCGCGCGGCCGAACGCCTGTCCATCAGCCAGCCGTCTTTGTCCATGGCCATCCGGCGGCTGGAAAAATTGGTGTTTACACAATCGGCTGCCACCCGTCCGTCGGTCTTCACGGCCTATCCGGCTTTCTGCCCGGCCTGATGACCCAATACCCTGACCTTGAAATCCGCCTGCGCCACGATCTCTCCCGCCATATCGCGGAGGATATCATCAGCATGAAGGCGGATCTGGGAATCGTGGTCAACCCCGTCCGCCATCCCGATCTGGTCATTCACCGCCTGTGTGGCGATACGGTCACGCTCTGGGCATCGGCCAAACCAAACCCAGAAACCCAGGACCTGAAAAACGGAAAAGCCGTCCTGATCTGCGACCCGGATCTGATGCAGTCGCAACGCATTATAAAACAACTGGAAAAAATGAAATGGGGCTTTGCCCGGATTCTCGTATCAAACAATCTGGACATCATCGCCGATCTCGCCGGACAGCGCTGCGGTATCGGCATCCTGCCAGGCCAGGTCGCCATGCGCGCACGTAAAAAACTGACCACCGTGCCAAAGGCACCTGAATATCAGGACGATCACTGCCTGATATTCCGCATGGAAAACAAATCCGTGCAATCTATTCAAACGATTGGCCAGGCCATCTGCGATTTCTATAAAAAGACAGCGTAGCGCTTTTTTTAACAACCATAACAAGAACATGTATGATGGTGTCATCATCAGTAAACCTGCGTCCATCCTTGTTTATCTGCGGTTAAACCTCGCTACATACGCACGCATGAAAAACAGACAAAATCAAAAATCCCGACGAACGAACTGATATCGATTTTGTTTACGCCGACTTCGCCTTCTTCGTGATCGCAATCCGCACTTCGCCTTCCGGCCCCAGGATATCCTTGCCGTATTTGGTCGCCAGATACTTGCCCATATCGTCATAAATTTTCGGGCCGCTCTGGTACTTCGACTCCAGCGCCGCCATAGGGCGCAGCAGGTCCAGGATCTCGGATTCGTAATAATAGGTGCGCAGCGCGAAATTATTATCCAGAAAAGTGTAAATAATGCCGTGGCGGATTTGCATGGTTTTCAGCACCTGCTTGATATCCGCCGCGTCATAGGCGCGCAGCAGGTTTTTCAGGCGGTCGTACAGGTCCCAGTAAAACCCGCCCGCACCATACAGGTACAGCCAGTAACAGCCGCCTTCCGCCGTGATGCGGTAATGTTCCTTCGTGCCGCCGATGCAATCCAGCGTATGATGCAGCACGCCGTTGGAAGCCACGAAATCGAAGCTGTTGGACTCAAAATCTTTCAGGTTGGTCACATCGCTGCGTTTGATCACGACCTTGTCGGCCACGCCGTGACGCGCCGCCTGGACCTTGCAGAAATCCAGGCTTTCCTGTCCGATATCGACCGCCCAGGATTCTTTCGCGCCCATTTTTGCCATGGCGATGGCCAAACGGCCCGTGCCGCAGCCGCCGTCGAAGCAGCGCTTGCCTTTGAACCATGCCTCGTCATAGCCGGTGGCTTTCAGCCGGTCGACAACCAGTTGAATCGAATGGTCGTAGACGTCATCGTTATAGGTAGTCCACGCCGCCTCGAACAGTTTTTCCACGCGCTCCGCATCGCCGAACATGCGTCCGGCGGCTTCGTTGGGCAGCATGTCCTTTTCGATCTTTTTCGTCTCTTCCAGGACGGTGATCTGCTTGTCCAGCGCGGCGCTCAGTGTCGCCCATGGATTTTCATTCGGGTTGGCGATGATATGTTCCATGGTCAGCAGGATCGATACCATGGTCTGGATCTTGTTGAACAGGCGAAGCCCCCCGCCATTCAGGGAGGATGACAACGCCTCATAAGCCTGCAATTTGCTTTCCACATCAGGCGGAAAAACATAAGTGGTTTCAACATTTTTCGGCATGGCTGCAGCGGTGCTTTTCATTAAAATTCGTCTCCCTTGAAAATGATAGCCGGACAGTACCAGACGCAATACGGGAAGTCCAGCCTAGGAACCCGGTCTGTCCACCGGCTTCATAACCGCCTGCGGACCGTGCAATTGCCTATAATTTTCAATGACAAAAGCCAGCCTGTCCTGCCGGGAAAGATCCGGCATTGCCAGCGCCTCGAACCACAGCCGGACGATCTCGCCCATCCGCTCATGCCCCTTCGCATCGCGGAACGGGTCCAGCCGGTCCAGATAATCCTTCCAGCCTTCGATCGCCTCTGCTGAAAAAATGCCGTCATCGACCTGTTTCACGATGGCAGCAAGCTGGTCCGCATCCGTTACGAACAGCGATGCCGGGACCGTCGCCCGGTAATTATCGGCGATGCAATCCCATTCGTCGTAAAACGCATGGGGCACTTCCTCGCTCCCCGACTCGATCAGCGCGGAATTGAACCCGCCCAGCCCCACCGCGAAATCGATATGGCGAAACACGGGCTGCAGCGGCGTCACATCGATCCCCGCCTTGGCCCAGTAACATGTGCCCGCCGCCTGCAACGCCGCAAAGCGCTGCTGCAGCGCGGATGGCAAATCCACCGGCCTTTGCGGCTTCACCACGAACAGGCTGTTGCGGCTGGCCTCCATGATGTCGGCCATGACCTCGTAAAAACGCTGCTTCGCCGCCAGCGGCAGCAGCCGCGCCCGCGCACAGGACAAATCGAACACGCCGATAACGCGGCGTCCGCTTTCCTTGGCTGTCCTGATCGCATCGGCAAAATCCGGCGACAAAGGCGCATCCCGCATGAAATGCTTGTAATACCCGTTCAGGAAGGTCACATCCCACCGCTTGGTGCCGGCCTTCTTCCCCGCCATGTCCAGCGATGCATGGCACCACTTCCCCCAGCCGATATACTGCATCTGGTCGACAGGCCTGGAAAGTTGCGGCAGCACATACCCGCTGGCGCTGAAATCATAAGTCAGGTCGACCCCGCCGCATGCCTTCTCCAGCGCATGCGTATGCGGGATCAGCGACAGATTGCTATCCCCGTGGTGGATATGCAGGCGAATGCCATGCGTTTTGAAAAGCTGCAGCCATTGCTGAAAATACCGGTTGTATTCAATAACCCCGGCATAACCGATCCACTCCTTCAACGAAAGGAAAGGCCTCAACGCAAAAAATGCTTTAAATGTCACGGCAAGCAATTGACCCGATAGTGAAACCCGCTCTTTCCAGGGCAGGCCTGCCACCATGCTATGCGTATAACCAAACCCCTTGGCTCTTAATTCGGTGCCATGATCGGCGCCGCTCTCATCGTAAAACTGCACCTGCTCCGGCTTCAGCCCCGATCGTTCAAACCAGAACAGATCGGACATCGCGCCCGCCTTGCCAAACCCATGGAAATGCGCGATGCCCAGTTTTAAGGATGGGTCACGTGGCCTTGGCAAAGGCCGCATCATGAATTTCATCGCCAGCCAGGGCAGCGTCGCCGTCATTTTCAACAGCGCCACAGGGAAAATCGGCCCTTTGGCCTTAATGCCATGCACATGGCGCAGATAGCTGCGCACGATGGGGGAGGTTTCATACAGGTCGCGATCATGCCGGTAATCCGGATCCGCCAGCACTGCCTCCCAATACGCGACAGGCGCATAAAGCTCAAGCGTCAACAGCCGCCGGAACCAGATGGCGATATCGTCCCGGTCAATGCAATCCGGAAAAAATCGTCGCAATCTTTCCAGATCGAGAGTGCCCAGCATGCTTTCAACATGGTCATGCACACGGCGTTCGATCTGCCACGTCAGGTTCCGCCCGTCCGCGCCCTTAAAGTCGCCGACGCTTTTTTCGAAGAAGGATATTTTGAAATTATGCTCTTTGGCGTTCAGGTCGCGTTTATCGGCAAGATAAACAAAGCTGTTTTTCCTGCCCAGCCAGAGCCGCCAGAACGGCAAACGACTTTGATGGCCGACGATCGTCATGCCGTCTTGCGGGCTTTACCCTGCGCAGCCACCGACACAGCAATCTCCGCTACGCCCGGCATTACCTTGGCGGCGAAGTCCAGCAGCTGGTCATCCGCATATTTGGCCGCCACGAATGTCACCCCCACGGGCAGACCGTTCGGACCTTTCAGCAACGGCAGGGAAATCGCGGGCGCACCTGTCAACGTCCAGATCAGCGACGAATCTTTAGATTCCAACTGATCCACAGAAACTGCCTCACCCGCTGTTGAAGGCAGGATCAGGATATCAGTTTCATGCATCATACTGTCCACAACACGGGTCAGATTCTCCTGTTCTTCCAGCGCCTTGAAATACATGTCGGAGGTGATCGACTTCGCCCGCTCCACGATCTCCTGGAAGATCGGACTGATGAATTTGTGTTGGCTCAATTCGCGCTGGAAATAATAGGCGAGGCTGCGGTCATAAATAGTTTCATGCGTCGCATGCGCGGTTGCCAGTTTCTGGGTCAAATCCAGTTCGACAATCTCGACATCCGGACGGTTGCCCAGCTGCAAGGCCAGTTCTTCAATCTTGCGGCGGCTATCTTCCGTCACATTTTCATGCCCCGGCGCCTTGGCCAGCGCGACACGCCATTTCGTCTTGCCCGCGAAGCGTTTGGCGCTGGATGCAAAACCGCGTTCCACCATAGGGTAGTTGATGCTGCGCACCCGCAAGGCCTGCAGCAGCAAATTGGCGTCCGCCACACTGCGCGTCATCCAGCCGATCGTGTCCAGCGTGTCGCAGGTCTTCAAAACCCCCGTGCGCGGAATCACGCCGAAAGACGGCTTGAATCCGACCACGCCGTTATAACTCGCAGGCCGCGCAATCGATCCCGCGCTCTGCGTCCCCAGCGCCGCCGGCGCCATGCCCGTCGCCACCGCAACGGCTGTGCCCGTGGACGATGTGCCCGCAATATAGCCTTCATGCCACGGGTTCAGCGTATCCGGCGGCGTATGCACAGCGAATTCCGCCGTCGTCGTTTTGCCCAGGATCTGCGCGCCCGTGAATTTCGCCTGTGTCACAACCCGCGCATCGTTGCCCGGCCAGTACCCGGCCCGCGTCGGCGACCCCATGCTGTTCGGATGGTCGACCGTGTTGAAAATGTCTTTCACGCCCAGCGGCGCACCCGCCAGCATTGGGAACGGCTTTTCCTTCGCCCAGTCGGTCTTGTCCATCGCCTTCGCGGCATTCATCACCGCCTCGGCATCAAAATACGACCAGGCTTTTAAGGATCCGTTCAGCCGCTCGATCACCTCAACGCATTGCGCAGCCCACTCGCTAGGCTTCAGCTTGCCATCGCGAACGGCCTTTGTGCCTTCAGTTAAAAGTATGGGGGATTTCATCTTTAAACCGCTGCCTTCGTCCCATGCTGCTTTTTGTAATCGTCCAGCGCCGCCTGAATTTCCTCATGCGTCAACGCGCCCAGCTTCGCCCGGTGCTTATCCATGATCGCGTAAAACTCTTCTTTCGTATAACCGGTAATGCCCAGATAATACTCCAGGATCTCCGGCTCCGCCGGATCATATTCCCTGACAATCGCATTGCCCTCTTCCCGCGTCATCAGCCCCGCGCGACGATCCTGCGCGGCGAAATCCGTACCGCGCCCATACCCGCGCTTCAGGAACTTGGTGTAATCATGGACGCCCGGCATAATGCATTCGACGCTCTTATATCGCTTATACGTGCCCTCGACCTTATCCTCGTTCCAGCCATAGCGGTCGCGCAGGATTTCCGTCTGCTTCTCCCCATCCCAGAACACATAGTTCCCGAGATGCAGCGCGATCACGCCCTTATCCTTGATCTCCTCGGCGGAGGGTAAAAGGAACGGCGCCAGATCGCGGATCGGCAGGTATTCACAGGCAAAATCCTGCGTTGGCACCTTGGCCGACACCTTCACGAAATAATCCTGGTTGAACTCCATCAGGCTTTCATACGATGCCTTGCACGAATTCTCCGCCACCGACTCGCCGAAAATCATCAGCGGGATATTATACTTCACCGCCACCTGCCACGGGAACGCGCCGACGCCCATATGGCAGTGCCAGCACGCATCGCCGATCGCCTCCAGCGACCGCCGCGCGCAGCGGTTCACCAGGGACCGCGCAGGCGTGAACATCAGATGGTCGCAATCGAACGTCTCCAGGCACCATTGCAAATTCTTGCGCCCGATCTCCGAATGCCAGTTCTGGTTAAACGTCACCGCCAGCGGCTTCAGGTTGTAAACATTCTTCAAAAGATGCATCTGCCACGCGGAATCTTTCCCGCCGGAGATCGCGACCATGCAGTCGTAATCCCCCTTGCCGCGATACCGGTCCAGGATCTCGACCAGCCCTTTTTCCCGCTCTGCCCAGTCCATATGCATCTTCTGCTCCTGGTTCTGGCAGGTCGTGCAGATGCCGAGTTCATCAAGCGTATGCTGCTCCTCCGTCGACGGCATGCCGCAACGGACGCAATAGCGCAGCGTGGTGAACATCGGTTTGGATTTGTCGGGATTATAAGCCATGCGATTCTTTCAGCAATCTGTCATCCTGAGCGTAGCGAAGGACCTAAGCCGGTTCAGCAACGGAACTATCGTAGATCCTTCGCTACGCTCAGGATGACAATGATTAGATGGCAACTACGCTTTCAGCACGAATGCTTTGCCGGTGCCGGTCATGACCGCGGAATCATTCGCCGCATCCATATCACCCAAACAAACGGCGATTTCGTCGCGGAATGTCGCCAGTTGCTTCAGTTCCGCCGGGGTCATGCTGCCCTCATGATCCGGGCCATGCATCTTTTTATCCAGCGTGAAGTGCTTCTCAATAATGCGCGCACCGCGGGCAATCGCCGCAACCGGGGCGGACAGGCCGATCGTGTGGTCGCTGAACCCGGCATAATCCTTGCCGAACTCAATATCTTCAAAATGCAGGTCGACCAAAGGAGTCGGATATTTGCACACGCAATACAGGAAGCTGACGCCGCCTTTGGTGCTGATCTTCGGGAACCCGGCCTCGGTCCACAGGCCCAGCGAGGCGATGATCGGCTTGCCGGTCGCGGTCACCGCGTCCAGCATCGCTTTGTCCTTGATCGAGCGCGACGCCACCTTATGACGGCGAACGCCGATTTTCTCCAGCCAGCCCACGCGTTCCGGATCGAAGGCGGACGACATGAACTCAATGCCCACTTTATCGCATTCGGCCTTCAGTTCCTGCAGGTTGTCCTTCGACAGCTCGGTCTTGCAGTTGTAATCGAACCACTCATTGCCCTGCTCTTTTGTCGGGAACAGCGCCTTGGCATCGAACAACTGGAATTTCGCCACATCACCGCCGTTTTCCTTGGCGGCATGGATCAATTCCTTCGCCACTTTCATATCACCATTATGGTTCTGGCCGATCTCGACGATAATCTCGCATTTCATATGAATACTCCCTTCCAAGCGTTTCTGTGAATCAGTGAACTTTGTAGCAAAATTCTGTCAGAAAATCAAAGTTTAGCAGTATGTGACGGCTTATTATCATCTATGGAAGGTGATATTCTGTTTCTTGCTATGCAAAAAATCCATCTTAACCATCTATAAAAAACGGCAACGTCGCCAAAATGCTTATAAGGCACAACACCAAGCATGGCGTTTGCCTTCAATGTTTTTCAACGATCATACAGTCTTTTTAAAGAGCGGAGTCACGGCTTTTCTGGTGCTGGAGCAGCAGCAGGCTTCGCGGTCACAAAATCAGGTGTTACTTGTGACTGTCCGCAATCGACGGTGATTTCTGCCCCGTCTATGCCGGTTCGAAGATGAGACAGGCTATAAAATTCCATTGCAACTTCATCTTCAGTGGCAAACCGCTGCAAAGCCGTGCCTTTCCTTAGCGTATCCCAGTCTTTGGGCTGCTTTAAAGTGCGTTCATTTGGAACAGTGCCCGGCAAAACGCAATTAATTCTAATCCCCTGAGCGCCCAATTCTTTCTGCATGGCCGTCATAAAACCGCTGAGACCGGCTTTTGAGGCTGTATAAATTGGGTTGCCATAATCTCGAAGTACATTAATGGAAGACATCAACGTCACGCTTTTGTTTGAACTTGAATCTTTTTCTAAAAGAGGAAAGAAGGATTTCCCGATCATAAGATGCTGGATCAAATTATAATTCACTGTGGCGCGGATAAAAGATGGAGAACAGCTCTTAAGACCATTAAATTCACCAAATCCTCCGTCTTCGCTGGGCAAAACCCCGCCTACCAGCGAAATGATAGTCAGCCGCCCGAAATCTTGCTCCACAGTGCGCGGCTGGCCTCTTCAATCGCGACATCATTAAGAATATCCAAAGTGATATGCGTCAGATTTTGGCCAAACCGTTCCTGCATAGGCTGGGCGGAGGGTTCTTATCAAGGGAGATGACATGCCAGTCTCCGGCTTGGTATAAACGCCCTCGTTGACGACTTCACAAATGCGGGCATGCTGACTATACAGTTCGCATAATTTATAACCTAGCACGCCTGAACCACCAAAAATGGCGATGATATCTTTGAGACATGAAAACTCCTATCTCTAGTCCCATAGCAATGTGGAATTTATTATCGCAATTTAAAATTATCCGCAAGTTTTTAATTTACACAAAAATTTCCTTCATCTTTTTGGAATTCGTTTTAAGAAAGCCAGCATTTATGCGCCCAATCCTGGCTGCAACAAATCGTTTGCAGGAGCCGGAGCGGGAGCCTGCTTTTAAAAATGCCTCCCCAAAAAAGTCTTCAATCACTTTCAGCATTTCAGGCGTGCGCCCGTGGACATGAGGCTCGACATGATTCTGATATGTTGCCCCGGCGATCCTGTTGAAAGTTTGCCTTGTATCTTCCACCAATGTTTCAAAGCCGGTCGTCAGGCCATCATATTTTCCGAAGATCGTCAGCAGATCGATAGGCGTTTTTCTCATTTTAAACAGGCCTTCGGTTTTCTTGCTCCACCATTCGCTGTGATAGTGTTCCGGATGGCCAAGCTTGTCTTCCTGCGTTGACTGGCCGCAAACAATGACCGCGCCCGTAACGTCTTCACAATAGGCGGCTATGAAAGTTGCAATCTGTCCGCCTAGGGATTTACCAGTGACAATCTTCCTGTCCGATAGATTATAACCAAGAGCCTCAGCGGTTTTCAGAACCTGGATCGCTTCCATCAAGGCATAACGGATAATAGGCTTGCCGGAACTGTTCTTCCAGCGCTCATATTGCAGTGCTGTATAACTCGGAAGGATTTTTTCTCCGGTTTTAACCCCGACCAACTGCTCTACGCCGTCCACAATACCCTTTTTCCAGACCACTTCGTCCACCAGAGGCTGGCGGATGGGGTGACGGCGCGATTCAAATCCCTGGCTGTCAGGAGCGATGACGAGGCAGCGGAATTTTTTGGTGTACCAAGGCCCCGTGTGATCGATTTCATCTGACGTGGATGTAGCTTTATAATCGACATTCCCTTTCTGGCCGAAAACTTCGCCTTTTCCTAGATCATATTTGCCGCCGGCTTCATGGGCCTCGTAAGTGAGATCCAGTATTTCACCGGGTTTCATGTCAGCCGGACGCCCGACATACATTTCTGTCCAGGTATAAAACTCTTTGGTTTTGCTATATAAATCCTCGATAACCGCCCGAAGTTTTTCAGTGGGGCACTTTTCAACCAGCGCGTCGATATCCCCCTCCACATCTTCTGTTAGAAAAGGATGGTCCCCGAACCTGTATTGAATCTGCTCATCAATCAGGGAGAATTCCTGGTAAAGCGCGCGAAGCTGCTCCTTGTCCGCGGGAGGATTGGTCAACCCGTCCAGCAGGTTTTTAAGATTGGCCAGCTCCGTATGCTCGGCATGCGCCGCTACATCGCTTAATACGCGGATCTTATAAAGGTCAACGATGCATCCATCGATTTCATGCGTAACGCCCAGCTTGACAAATTCCGGCTTGCATGGCGCAGGCAGAGCACCGCCGATGCTGTCAAGAAATGCCTCGCGGCACTCTTCAGGTGTTGGCTCAAAATCAGGGGTAGCGACCTGTTTAAAAGAAACGGTTGTCATTGAAGAAATCCTTGATGATTAATTTGTCGTAACGATAATTAGGTTTTTATACTATGTCAATCTAAAACGTATCGCTCCACTCATCGCCTGCCCCGGCTTCAGGCTTTCCAGCCCGGTATGTTGTAATTTCAATGGGTTATTAAACGCGTCATTATAATGGCTGACCGGGTTGACGCAGAACCAGTCCGTGTCGGCTGGAGCGCACACCACCAGGAAACGGAACACCGGGTCCGCCTTGACGTTCAGGCCGATGCCGTGTTCCGGCCATTCGATGGCGTAAAACTGGTCCCAGCCGGTAAAGCAATTGTCGACGTCCAGCTCTGCAATTTTCTTGGGTTTTTGTGAAAAATCCTGCTCAGGCTTCACGGGTTCGACCCGGATTGGCATCACATTCTCGTCGTTCACGATCACGGTTTTGACATGCGCCTGCACGCGGCAATCCGGCGTCTTCAGGAAAAACGGATGCAGGCCGAGGCCAAACGGCATGGTGCGCTTGCCGATATTTTCGACAGACAGGCCCACCTGCACGATTTTATTGTCCAGCAATTCCCAACGCTGTGTGGCGCGAAAATGAAACGGATAGGCCTGGTCCGTGCATTCATGCGCGATCACGAAATGGCTTTTCGATTCCTCCGCCACCTCCCCCGGGTTGCGCCAGACATAGCCGTGCAGCGGGTGGATGGAGGGCGGCTGGTTCGGCGGCACGTCATATTTCCGCCCGTCAAACCCGAACGACCCGTTGCTGATCCGGCTGACATAAGGGATAGACGAAAAACACGCCATGCCCTGCGGGTCGCGCGCCGCGGCGGCCTCAGCCGTCGCAGGCCGCATCAAATCCACCCATCCGCGCTTCCCCTTCGCCCGGAACGCCAGCAGATTCCCCCCTGCCTCCGGCAGGCATTCCAGCATCAGGGAGCGGCTTTCCAGTCTGATCGTCATAAAATAACCCCAAATATCTCAGCTATTGGAAATCTACTGCTTTTGTTTAAAAAAATCTTCAAAAACCGGAACGAGTTCCATACTGCCTGTCGTGCTCAAATGGTCCCGATCCATATATAACGCAGCCCCATCCTTTTCCGCACGGCATAGATTGCCATCGGAACATAATATGGGCGCAAGATCCAAAATTCTTATTTTATCGGCTTTGGCCAACCGGCTGAATTCATCATTCACAAAAGCCTGTTGCCGCTTATGCTCAGATAATAAAACGCCAAATTTTGTCGGGTCGCCCTTCTTTTTACTCACCATCCACGCAAGGCGCTGCGGCACCGACGCGCTTTGGTAGGGCGCTTGCTCCAGAATCCAGACTTTCATACCCCAATCGTTCAAGGTGTTTATTGTATTGTTTAATGAACGGATGAAAACCTGCTGGGAATCGGAAATGGAATGACTCTCCTTTTTTGCGTCGCTCAATAAAGTGTCGTCAAGGCGATTGCCGCCCTCACCGCCCAGCGTGTAATAAGACCATCGGGAAATAAGAAGTACCTCTTTGACGCCGCTTTTTTTCAACTCCGAAAACATCGCGTCATTGAATTTTTTACACGTGTCTTTCTTCCCTTGCTCATTCGCTTTATACACCCCCATCAATGGCGGGCATCCGCCGTGAAACGCAAACCGGCCGGGAACGTTGCTTTCCGCGGACATCTTATCCAGCAACGGCATGATTGCATTGGCGTGACTGTCCCCGAAAGCTATAAATGAAGGCGCTTCATCCCGTTTTGTATGACCCAGTCCGCAAAGATCGCCTTTCGATATCTGTTCAGATGTTTTTGAACACTCAATATATCGCTTATTGGTATCCTTGGCATAGGACGCATACCGTGAAGCCTGCGCCAGCATACGCTTGGGCACGCCGTCGCTCAGATAGACAAACATCGCCAGGCCTGTTGTCAGCATCAGAGCCGTAATAATAAAAACCATGAAGTGAGAATCACGGCTTAAAATTCGTTTTTTATGAATGGGTTTTTCAACCAGATAATAAGAAATGGCAGCCACTATGAATATGCAAAAAATTGCCACCCATGTATCTTTGGTGCTTAGGCTTGATCTCTCTTGTGACGCGCGCACAAAGATCAAGACAGGCCAATGCCACAGATATAATGAATAGGACAAACGCCCCAGCCAGGATTTAGGGGAAAGCGAAACCAGGTGGCCGGTTACACTTGTTTTATAACGGTTCGCGGAAATAAAAGCGACCGCGCCCAGACACGGGACAAGGGCGGCGAACCCTGGAAAAGCTATAGAATCATTATAGCACAGAACCGACCATATAATGGCAAGAATGGCTGTAAATGCAATCAACTCCCATACCAAACTTTTTTCGGAATCTTTATGTTCTTTGTTGATTGATATGAAAGCCACTAAAACGCCTAAAGCCAATTCCCAAAAGCGGGACGGCAATAAATAAAAGGCCGTCTCAGGAGTCCGAAATGTGGACCACGCGCAGAAAGCAAAAGATAACGCCGCTAAAGCTATTAGAATTAAAAGCTTTTGCCTTTCCGTTTTTTTGAAATACGCAAGCAGAAGCAAGATAAAGGGTAAAACAAAATAAAATTGCTCCTCAATGGCAAGCGACCATGTATGAAGGAGCGGCTTGGTTTGTGCCGGCGCATCAAAATAACCGGATTCATACCAGAACAAAAAATTGGAAACGAAAAAGCTGTTCGATACAACCGACTTTCCTAATGCCGCATAGTCTACGGTCAGCTGCAGAAACCACCCGGCAATCAGGGTCGCAACCTGAACCATCAACAACAGGGGCAAAATACGTCTCGCCCGCCCCAGCCAGAAACCGTTCAGGCTGAATGTCCTGTCCTTCATGCGGGATATAATCTGGCCGCCGACCAAAAAGCCGGATATTACAAAAAAGACATCGACTCCGGTAAATCCACCAGGCGTGCCGCTTATGCCAAAATGAAAGAGGATAACGGCAATGATAGCAACCGCCCGAAGGCCATCGACATCTGCATAATAAGAAAAGGATGCGGACTGATTCCCGCCCACGCCAATATTGTTTGTTCTATTCATACCGTTCCAGCCATCAGCATAACGCAGCAGAACGGCATATGGCCGTTCACCCTATCCCTTAGCATGCCATGCGCGGATATGGTAGCGGCCCCGCACTCAAATCCAGCACTTGACAGGAACCGAAAAATATAGGAATATTGTCCTTATAAAGGCCACGAGTGCGTCCAGCACACGGAGGCCTTTTTCTTTTTCAACCCGACACTCCGGTCATCCCATGCATATCAAAATCTCAAAACCCTTT
>JBGAQU010000040.1:0-23862 GCA_044220535.1 Alphaproteobacteria bacterium
TGCCGATATCGTTGACCAGTTGCAGCTGGGTTTCCAGGTGATCGAGGTGGTGTTCTTCGTCGTTCAGGATGGAGATCAACAGGTCGCGGCTGACGTAATCGGCGACGGCTTCGCAGTCCTTGATTGCGGTTTTCAGTTCAGGGATCGCCATCTGTTCGATTTTCATGTCGCATTCGATGACTTCGCGGACATTTTCGCCGATATGCAGCTTGCCGAGATCCTGCAAATTCGGGTGGCCTTCGATCAGGATGATGCGCTGGATCAGCTTATCCGCATGCTGCATTTCCTCGATGGATTCCTTATATTCATGGCGGGCCATTTTGGTGGCACCCCAGTTTTCAAGGAGGCGTGCGTGGAGGAAATACTGGTTGATGGCGGTCAGCTCGTTCCGCAGAATCGCGTTCAGGTGCTGGATAACTTTGGCGTCGCCTTTCATGGTGTCCTCTGATTGTTCTGTAACAGGTGTTCGCGGCCTACTTTTACCATCGGTTTGCCGTTATAGGCAATGATGTCGGCGGTGGCATAGGTTTCCGACCATTTGTCCGGCAGGAAGGAACCGGTGCCGACAATGTCCAGCGGCGCTTTGGCGCGCGCCATGACCTTGCATTTGGCGGGACCGAAGCCGGACGACCCTACCAGTTTTACGTTAGGGAAGCCCGCTTCATTCAAGGCTTCGCGCATGCGCCAGATGGCGGCGGCGGATACGCCGGGGCCAAGCAGATGTCTGCGTTCATCGTCGGCCAGATAATCGCGGATAACATTAGGAATGTGACGCTCCAGCACTTTGTATGATTCCTGCGGCCCCAGGCTTTCAAGATAACGGCCGCCATGGGTGTCGAGACGCAGGGAGAGTTTGCCGCTGTCCGCCAGTTCAGGAAAGCGTTTCGCCACGGCAATGCCGTCGGTGATTTCCTTGCCGAAATAATCGACCAGAACGGTGAGCGGCTGGTCTGGGAACTGTTCATGGAACATTTCTGCGGCGCGGACGGTTGAACCGGCATAGCCGATCAGCGCGTGCGGCATGGTGCCCAGGCCTTCCTTGTTACCAAAGAAATGCGCGGCGCGATCGGTGGAATTGCCCATGAAGCCTTTCGCGCCGACTTCTTTTTTTGCACGGTTGCTGCCCACCGAAGCGGCATAGGCCATCAGGTCGACCATTTCCGGACCGGCGCAATGGCGTGCGCCCATATCGATGAAAGGAAGATGCGGAAGGGCCGAGCACATTTCGGCGGCGTTATAGGCGGCGACGCAGGCAGGCCCCAATTTCTGGAGCAGTTGCGTTTCCAGTTCCGCGAGTTTGGTCATGGGGCCGGTGATATACATCATCGGGTCACCCGCGCCGATCAGGTCGCCTTCGGCGCAGCATGGATCGACATCGGCCTTAAATCCCATTTCCTTTTCCGCCTGATGCAGAAAATCAAGAGCCAGTTCCGGCGCGAAGACGACGGGGCGGCGGATAAAAATGGCATAGGTCACGGTCTGGTCGCCATTCGCTTCGACAATACGCCTTGTGCGGCTGAAATATTTGTCTGTACTGGCAGCTACAGCAGTTTCAAATTCGTTGGACATCGCCATTGTTTCATCCCGGCTTATTTTCCAAATATGTTGCGACCATAATAGGTTTTGGTGACCGGGGATAGTCCCGACGTTTTTACGATCTAGCTCAATTCTGATGCTATTATGAAATCTATTATTTACACTATCGGTTATGAAGGCGTTACGGCGGATGGCATCCGTTATATCGGGCTAAAAGGGCTGGGCACGCCTGCGGAAGGACGGGTAGTCGCGAAAAAAGGGTTAATGCAGACTTTGCGTCGCATTTATTCTGAACATTTCACGGCAGACGATGCGAAAAGAGATTTTGCAACGGCCCTGGATGTCGCCAGGAAAGAGTCTGCTTGCCTGTTATGTTTCGAACATGATGAGCGATGCTGCCACCGGCTGATCGTCGCGGAGCGTATGGCTGAGCAGGCCGGATTTGAAATCTGGCATTTGAACCCTGCAATGCCGCTTTTCACAACTGTGCGTTAACCAAGCCGGAACGCGGGGAAGATTTCGGCGATAAGGGGTAGGGATTCAACAGCAAAAGGCGCATTTGGGGTGTTGCCGATTTTAGCGCCTTCGGTAAACGCGTAGCTGATAACCTGCTGAAGGTGCAAATGCTCGCTGCCAATGTCCAGTTTTGCCAAAGGACGCACATAGTCAGGCTTGAACACGCCTTCATGTGTTTCATTAGCCAATTTGAAAACAGCGGCCAAAGCTTCACGCAAAATTTCTTCCTGGTTCAGAGGAGAATGGACCTTATCTTTGCCTAGGGAAAACGTTATCACCGAGCCATTATCACGCAGATAACGATATTTGAAGGGCATTTTTACGCCGTTCATTCTGCTGCCTCCATTTGCATTCGAGTTTTTTCCGCTCGCACCATCTTTAACTCATCCGCGACCAGAAACGCCATTTCCAGCGCCTGGTTGGCATTTAGCCTTGGGTCGCAATGAGTGTGATAGCGATTGGACAGGTCTTCATCGCCAATCTTTTCCGCACCGCCGGTGCATTCGGTGACGTCCTGGCCGGTCAGTTCCAGGTGGATGCCGCCGGGGTGGGTGCTTTCGTTTTTGTGGACGGCGAAGAAGCCTTTCACTTCCGCCAGCACATGATCGAATTTGCGGGTTTTGTAACCGCTGGCGCTGGTCATGGTGTTGCCGTGCATGGGATCGCAGGACCAGACGACGGTGCGGCCTTCTTCCTTCACCTTGCGGACGAGGGGCTTAAGTTTCTGCTCCACCTTGTCATGGCCCATGCGGGCGATCAGGGTCAGGCGGCCGGGGTCGTTATCGGGGTTCAGGATATCGATCAGGCGCAGCAGGTCGTCCGGGTTTAAATCCGGCGGGCATTTCAGGCCGATCGGGTTTTTGATGCCGCGGGCGAATTCCACCTGTGCGTCTTCCGTCTTATTCGTGCGCGCACCGATCCACAGGAAATGGGCGGAGGTCGCGTACCAGTCGCCGGTCAGGGAGTCGACGCGGGACAAAGCCTGTTCATAGGGCAGAAGCAGGGCTTCGTGGCTGGTGTAAAAATCCGTCTGACGGACAATTTCAGGCACCTTATCGCCGGTGACGCCGCAGGCCGCCATAAAGGACAATGCTTCATCAACGCGGTTCGCCATGTCTTCGTAACGCGCGCCGAGCGGGCTGTCTTTCACAAAGTCGAGATTCCATTTATGGACGCGGTGCAGGTCAGCGTAACCGCCATAGGCGAAAGCGCGCAGCAGGTTCAGCGTGGCGGCCGACTGGTTATAGGCGCGAACCATACGATCTGGATCTGGGATGCGAGTCTTTTCATCGAATTCATAGCCGTTGATGATGTCGCCGCGATAGGCGGGCAAAGTGACGCCGTTTTTGGTTTCGGTGTCGCTGGAGCGCGGTTTTGCGAACTGCCCGGCCATGCGACCGATTTTCACGACTGGCAGCGATCCGGCGAAGGTCATGACCAGCGCCATCTGCAGCAGCAGGCGGAAAGAGTCGCGGATCTTGTTCGCGCCGAATTCGGCGAAGCTTTCGGCGCAATCCCCGCCCTGGAGCAGGAAGCCATCACCCATGGCGACCTTGGCCAGGCCGGCCTGAAGGTTGCGCGCTTCCCCCGCGAAGACCAGCGGTGGCATGCTGGCCAGCGTGGTTTCCGCCCGTTTCAGGGCCGTTTCGTCGGGGTAATCCGGCATCTGGCGGGCGGTCTTGCCGCGCCAGCTTTCGGGGGTCCAGGTGGTCATCTCTGTGGTTCTCCGCAATGCAGCATGATGTTTAAGCAATTTACCGATAAAATTCAAGAAATCGTTATGATGAACGCTTGTTTCTCCAAATAGGGTAATTTACAAAATAATGCTTATTTATTGGAGGATACAAACATGATGACTGAAGCGGAAATCGATTTCTTGAAATGCAAGGCACAGATTGATTTTACTTACGCCGCTATAGCAGGCTCGGCTTTTTTGTATGATCTGGCTTTAAGTGCAGTTATCGGAAAACATGCGATTCTGTCACTTGCGGCTACGGTAGCAGCAGGCGTTGCTGCCAAGTTTGCGCTTGATGGCATCTCTCATCAATCATTGGCGACCTGCCATGAAAAAAGAAACGAGGAGTTTAGGCAGCACGGTATTACGGAAGCGGATGTGACGCATCCTGCCTATTCTATTATCGCTTAAACTCTTTTTCCGCCCGTTCCGACCATCGTCTGTGCAGCCATAGCCACTGGCCGGGGCGGTCGCGGATCCAGTCTTCCAGATGTTTGTGGGCGGTGGCGATGACGGCTTCGACCGGCAGGTTCTGGCCGGAGGCGTCGACGCAGGGGATATCGACGGTTGTGATGCGGAAGTTTGGGCCGTCCAGGCGTTCCAGCCTGGCCATGACCAGCGGGCATTTGAATTTCTGGGCCAGCTGCACGAAGGCCGGGGATGTCATGGCGGGGCGGCCAAAGAACAAAGCCGGGATGCCTTCATTATATTTCTGGTCGATCAGTATGCCGATATGGCGGCCGTCTTTGAGCGACCGCATGATGTCGCGCGCGCCGGATTGGGATTTGGGCATGGCGCGGAGTTCGGGGGCGATCTGCCGGGATTTTTTCAGCAACGTATCGGCCCAGGGATTGTTCGGCGCGCGGTAGACAAGGTCAAGTTCAAAACCACCCTGGACATAGGCGGCGGGGCCTGCGACTTCCCAATTCGCGAGATGACCGGCGATGACGATGCCGGGTTGGTTGTCCGTTCCGATTATCTTTACGCGGTCAAGGTTTACGATCTGCGTCCGGTCGCGGGCGATTTCGGTGAGGTGGGGATATTCGCCCATGACCCTGCCCAGATTGTCCCACATCTCCGTGATGACTTTCCGGCATTGTTGATCATCGAGATCCGGCATGGCTGCTTTAAGGTTGGCGATTGCTTTTCGCGAGGCGGCGAGGCGGGGGCCGACCAGGCGACCGACCCATCCTCCGAGTGCCGATGCCTTTTCAACGCCCAGCGCTAATGAAACTGAAAAAAACATTTTTAAAACAATGTATTCAACGATGTATTTAATCTTTTTCATGAGTGTTTTTCTTTTATAAAGTTAAAAACCTGTTTTTCATTTTTAAATGAAAGTCTTATTGGCAAAAATTCAACTTTTGATTTTGCTTTAAAAAAATCCGGCAAGCGTATGAAATCTTTTTCAGTTGTAATAAAAAACGCGTTTTTTTCTGCAGCTGCGTTCTTCAAGGACGATAATTCATCCGTGCTGAATATATGATGATCGGGATAAGCGCGTCGTTCGACGATTTTCAAACCGGCCTGAGTCAGTGTTTCGAAAAACTTTTCGGGACGGGCGATCCCTGTGAAGGCAATGTAATCCTGATTATCCGGCACGGTGGCGGATGGTTCGATTTGCGCTTCAAAAACCGGCCAGTCGCCTAACAGGGAGCGGATGTTGCTTTTATCCTGACCGATCAGAATAAAAGCGTCGGCCAGGGCCAGGCCGTCTTTCAATGGCGTCCGCAATGGTCCGGCGGGCAGCATCCTTCCGTTGCCGAAGCCCGCCGCGCCGTCGATAACGACCAGTTTCAGGGTTTTGGTCAGGCCGGTGTTATGCAGCCCGTCATCCATGATGATGATGCCGGCGCCGTTTTGTTCGGCCAGGCGTGCGCCCGCCGCGCGGTCCGCCGCGACGATGGTGGGCGCCATGCGGGCCAGCAACAGCGGTTCATCGCCGACATCCGCCGCTGTGTGAATGGAGGGATCAACCATGACCGGACCCCGCAGTCCTCCGCCATAGCCGCGGGTCAGGAAGACAGGGCGGCTTGCGGGATCATTCCGTTTGATCATATCTGCAATGGCAAGCGCCGCCGGCGTCTTGCCGCCGCCACCCGCGACCAGATTGCCGATGCAGAGAACTGGCAGTGTGGATATATAGGGTTTGCCAAGGCGCTGATGGATCAGATGCAAGATGGCGTAGAGCCATGACAAAGGCAGCAACAGCGCCGACCAGAGTGACGGTTCACTATACCAGAAGCGCGGCGTGGTCAGGCGCATGCGGGCAGGTCCCGCTTGCTGAAAGATGCCAGCATGGGCTCAAGTTGCGCCAGCACGGTTTCCACAATCTGGTGTTGATCTTCGGTAAAGCGAAGGCCGTTTTGGCTTAGGGTTTCGCGTGCGGTGGTATCGCCCAGCAGGCGGCGCAGTGCGTTCAGGAATTCATCTTCTGTCTTCACCTGCATCACAGCACCCGCATCCTGCATATCCTGATAAACCTGTGTCTGGTTCTGAACATGCGGGCCATAGAGAACGGCGCAGCCGAGGCGGGCGGGTTCGATGGGGTTGTGACCGCCGCCGCCATCATCGCTGAACGACCGCCCAACGCAGGCGACGGGACAGAGCGTATAGAACAGTCCCAGCTCGCCCAGTGTGTCGGCGATATAAACCTGGTCGTCCGGTTCGGGCAGAGACGCGCGGGAACGCAGGCAGGCTTTCAGGCTTTCTGCGGCGATGGTTTCAAGAATGGCTTCGCGCCGTTCGGGATGGCGCGGCACGATGACAGTGAGAAGATCAGGGAAATCACTCAGCAGCTTTTTATGCAGGCGGCAGGCCAGTCCTTCCTCCCCCGCATGCGTGCTGGCATACAGCCAGACGGGACGGCTTCTGATACGCGTCTTGAGTGCGGCCAAGGCAGCGGGATCAAAGGGCAAGGGGGCAGCACCGTATTTCAGGTTGCTGGTGACATGCACGTTGCGCGCGCCCAGGGCTTCGAACCGCGTCTGGTCCTGTGCCGTCTGCGCCAGGATGATCGAGAAGGCCGACAGGATTTTTCCTGGCATGGCGCCCGCAAGTTTCCAGCGTTTAAAAGACCGGTCGGACAGGCGGGCGTTGATGAGCGCGACGGGTATGCGGCGATTGTTGATTTCACTCAGCATCAGCGGCCAGAGTTCCGATTCCATCCAGAACACGGCGTCGGGCAGCCAGTGATCGAGAAACGCCTGCACCCATTCGGGATGGTCGAGCGGGTAGAATTGATGGATGACGGAATCAGGCAACCGACCGCGCAGGAGGGCGGCGGACGTCACGGTTCCGGTGGTCACGAGGATGTGCAGATCGGGATATCGTTTCAGAAGAGCATCGATCAGGACCAGGGTCGATTGCGCCTCCCCCACGCTGGCGGCATGAAACCAGGCCAGTTGCCCTTTGGGACGGAACCGAGAGGCCTGGCCCATGCGTTCGCGCATACGGGTGCGGTCTTCCTTCCCGCTGGAGACACGGTGGTTCAGAAGGCGGCTGAGAAGGGGGCCGCTTATGCCCATGATTTTTCTATATAATTCCAGCATAACCGCAGGTTGATAACATAATATTAGGATTATCTGTGATACTTTAAAGCTATAGGTCTTTACAAGGCCTTTGGTAAAGAAACAAGCTTTTCAGGCATGTTTTGGGGCAGTGAATTGGGTCAGGATACACATATTGCCACGCCTTTGCGCCGCAAGCTGCAGCAGGATATCCTGACGCAGATGCGGGAAGCGCGCAGCCAGATCGACCCTGCCGTCCTGCAACAGGCGCGGGATGCCATCCTCAATGTTCGCAATTCGGACACGGGTGATGAACCGGTCGACAAGGCGAAAACCCTGACCATGGTGAAGGAATATCTTTCATTGATGCGTGACAACAAGGTTTTGTGCCATAAGGTGGGCGGGATGATTGAACCGCAAGGCCTGCCGGTTAAATAACCTTTGCCTCGTTCCTCAGCTTGTCCACAAGTTCCTCTGTGCTTGCCACCTTGATGCCGGCTTTGCGGACAGGGGGGTCCTCAACTTTCAGAGTCTGTACGCGCGGCGTGATGTCGACGCCCAGCGATTCCGGAGTCAGCGTCTCCAGCGGCTTCTGCTTTGCCTTCATGATGTTGGGCAGGGAGGCAAAGCGCGGCTGGTTCAGCCGCAGGTCGGTGGTAACGATGGCAGGAAGTTTCAGATTCAACGTTTCCAGGCCGCCGTCGATTTCGCGTTTCACCGTCGCCTTGCCGTCGCCGATATCGATCTTTGATGCAAACGTTGCCTGGCCCCAGCCGAGCAGGCCCGCCAGCATCTGGCCGGTCTGATTGTTGTCGCCGTCGATGGATTGTTTACCCATCAGCACCAGGCCGGGTTGTTCCTTCTCGACGATTTTTTTCAGCAGTTTGGCAATGGCTAAAGGCTGAAGTTCATTGTCCGTCTGGATCAGGATGGCACGGTCCGCGCCCATGGCGAGGGCCGTGCGCAATTGCTCTTGCGCCTGCTGGATGCCTGCGGTGACGACAATGATCTCCGTCGCCTTGCCGGCTTCCTTCAGCCGCACCGCTTCCTCCACCGCAATCTCGCAGAAAGGGTTCAGCGACATTTTGACATTCGCCGTTTCCACCCCCGTCTTGTCCGATTTCACCCGGACGGCAACGTAAGCATCAACAACACGTTTAACGGGGACGAGGATTTTCATCGGGCGTTCTTGAACTCACGGATGGTTGGGCCGGAAAGCCACAGTATTGGGTACTTTGACAGAACCAATATGCGGCTTCGAGTTCATGGTTTTAACTATTTTTCCCGTTTCGTCAATACTCTGCAGTACGACCGGATACTGCCAAATCCTTGAAGAAAGGTGGTTGAGTATGGTTTGCATGCCCTTTTCATCCAAAGGTTTCCCATTGAAAGCTTTATGATGCAAGACCAGCTCGAATGTTTTTGGATCGTGATAGGCCACCCTTATGTCCGGTCTGTCCGACCAGGCGTGACCTTGCGGAAGGCTATGCCCTTCGCCAAAACGGTATTGGGCGGTCATTTTTTGACGTATATCCTTATATCCATCCTCGTCATGGATCGATTTGACTTCGACAAAGGCAGCCTTGTCGCCGTCATGAATTGAGAACAGACGGAAATAGCGGATAAGCTTGGGCGATAGATATTGGGCAATAAAGGATTCATCCTCATAATTGTCTTTTGTCGTTTTGAAGACTTTTAGCCAATTTTTATTACCGGCGATTTCGGGCCGCCACTTATAATCCTCTTCCGTCGGATCCATACAGATACGTTCGATATCAGACCAGATCTGGAAGCCGAACGCGTAGGGGTTCATATGGGCCTGATCAGGCTGAAACTCGGCGACCGTTGTATGTAAGTTAAGGAAATCCGCATACATGCCAGAGTCGATAAGATCAAGCTTTTGCATGTCCGTCATCAGGCGGTGATGCCAATAGCTGGCCCAGCCTTCATTCATAACCTGCGTTGTGGATATAGGCAGGAAGAATTGCCTCAATTCACAAAAAGATTCAATGAACTGTCTTTGCCATGGTTTGAGGGCGGGGCCGTTTTCTTGAGCATACCGTAAGATGTTTTCTTCATAAGATGGTGCATCCTGCGCGTTCTGATTGGCTGCTTTCTCAAACGCTTCCCATGACAGGTTTGAATCAGCCGATCCGCGATCCAGATCAACGTGCTTTTGCATCATTTCAAAACGCGCGACCAAGCGTTTCTGCTGTTGTTCAGGGGACAGTTTTTTAGCTTTTGGATATATATCCATCGCATGCGATTGCCATGCATGGCATGCATCCAGAAATTGTTCTACTTCTCCGGCGCCGTATTGTTCTTCACATTTACGCACGAATTCTTTCAGACGATTAACATCATTCAGAACCCTGGATTTATTGATTGATTTGAAGTTGATATTGCCCTTGCTGAAGGAATTGTGGCCGATGCATGCATGGGCAATCACCAAAAGCTGTTCTGTTTTCGTGTTTGTATCCATACAGAAAGTAAGGGCAGGGTCGGTAGAAAATATGACTTCGAAAAGCTTGCCCATCATCCCGGCATTATAAGCCCATTCCTGTGTCACAAGTCTTTTGCCAAAGGACCAGTGATCATAGGGCAGGGAAGGAAGGCCGCTCACCATGGCGTTGAGCATTTGTCTTTGATTGACCATCTGGATCTGGTTTTCCACGAAATCCAGGCCATATTTATCACGGCCGATAATTTCAAAAACCTCTTTGGCGAGATCCATGAAATTGTCCGGAATATCCGGATTGTTTTCAGCTTCAGGCTTTCTTAAAACCGGATAGGTCCATGTATCTGCCTTTTTAAAAATATCCCAGCCATCGACATAGTTACCAAGAAGATCTTGAAGTTTTTGTTTGTACGTATCGTTTTCTTCCATTTTTTATACTCCCTGTTCTTTTTTATTATGGGGTGTAGGAAAGCGCTGCAGCCGGTGTGCGGTCTTTGGTAAAGAAGCTCCGGAAAACCGGCCAGATATCTGAACGCTGGTTGATTTTACCCATAAAGAACTTGTCCGCATTTTCCTTGGCAATCTTCTCATAAGAATTCCAGAGTTCAGGACTGTAAGAGTAGCTATGCATGGGGTTGTTAACGTCCCTTGCTTCTGCGTAAAAATACCCCTGCAGATTGGGTATCATCTCTCGCATAAGCCTGACCGTTTCCGGATTGTCGGATGTCATATTGTCGCCATCCGACACGTGCGCGCCGTAGATGTTCCACTCCGCCGGGGAATAATTTGGACGCCCGGTGATTTTGGAACCTGTCTTGATAATTTCCATCATTTTTAGATGTGCCGGCGAAACCAGCGTTCCGCCGTTTTCAATGTCTTTATTGAAGAATGTATCTTCATCCACTTCCTTAGCGACTGTGGTGTGGCGAATAAAGACAATATCCACCTGTTTATGATTGCGGCTGACCATTTCACTCAAAAGCCAGAAGAAAAGTTTTGCACGCTTCTTTCCTTCCTCATTCACAGAAGCGGAAACGTCCATCTGGCAGACAATCAGCGCTTTACTGGTGGGTACCGGCTTCGCTTCCGTGTGCCGGTAACGCAGATCCGTGGTTTCGTTCCATTGCGGGATCAGTCTTTTCTTGCCCCGCAATTCTGCAACAGTATCTTCCATGATTGAAACCCTGAACAGGTCTTCTTTGGAAAGATCCTGAAGCGGGCTTGTTTTGGCAGCCTTGATAGCGGCTTCCAGCGCCGCAATTTTTGTTTTTCTTGGTATGATAATCTGGGAATGGAAAGCTTTTTTTGCTTCACTAGACGGCTTCAGTATTCCCAGAATTTCTTCAAGCAGCTCGATAATCTGATCGTCTATCGGTGTTTCCGCACCTCTGATTCTTGCGCGCCGGCGCAGCATGGATTGACGCATATCCAGCTGGCTCATAGGACCTTGAGACGCATAACCAGATCGCTTGTATTCGATTTCCTCAGAATCCGTTTCGATTTTTTTGGTCTGGTTCGGAAGGCCAAGATCGTTAAAGGCACGATTACGATAATCTTCAATTGAAAAGATGAAGGCGATTTCACCGCCTGCTTCGGAATCGGAAGGCTTGCCTGCGTCTTTTCCTTTTCCGTCTTCTGTGCCTCCACCGGAGGGTTTTTTGAAACGATCTCCGACAACGAACTTCTCATTTCCAGGCAGGACAAAATCCTTTGAGCCTCCGTTTCCGTGTTGAATATGCGGTTCGTCCAGATCGCTTTTGGGGATCGTGTAAACGAGATCTTCCTTACCGATATCGCCCATGACAGAACGGCCTATGGCTCTTTCATAGGCGTCGTCGATATGTTTTTTGTAACGGCCTTCAAAGCGTTGACGGCTGCCAATGTTGTCATTGCCAGTGTCGTCGTTCCGTGTGTCGATTAAGCTTCCCATGGTAACCTCCCGTATTTTCGGCCATCGGGATGCCTTTCAGAGGCAATCCTTCAGACTCTTTTTTATGTGTTAGGCAGATTTTAAACGTGTGGAGATAAGAGTGACGGCAAAGATATGCCGCCACTCTTTCGTATTACAACGTGTGCTTATTGTCTTTCCACCACTTCACTTCTCGTTGGACCATCTTTGCGCTACGACCTTCGCCCATCATGCGTTTGACGAAGCCGCGATGTTCTTCTTCAGCCTCCGCGGTTTTTTTCTTGCCGAATGAAGTGATTTCGGCAAGATCGGAAAGTTGGGAAAAGACGATTTTTTCCATCGCATCCTTGAAGATCTGCGATGATGTCCAGTCAGGCATGTGGTTATTATTTTCCAGCCTGTATTCAAGCGCAAAATTCACAAGGGCCGGGCGGAATTTTTCATGATTCCTGATGTCGCCAGGCTTTTCCACTTCATCCTGCATTTTTTTATGCAGTTCTTCGAAAGGCACGGGTTCCTGTGTGTCCGGATCTATGTAATCTTTACCTTTCGTCCATGCGCGCGCCCAATCGATGTATTGTTCGAATTTACTTTGGGCATATCCTGCGGATGTATCCAGAGCAGCCGCGCGTATGGTCTTGTTGATATAGCGAAGGTATTCTTTCTTCACATACCCTTCAACAAGGGCCAGGTACTTTTTCCTTAAATCCTCAGTTGCAATTTTATCACTGTGGGTGATCGAATCTTTGAGCACGGCGATCAGGTGCACGGGATCGGCAGTCGTTTCGCCATCCCTGGATGCATTGTGGTTGAAGGCAGCCGACAATGAGTCGAACACAATCCGCCTGTCGATGCCGGTCATGCCTTCTTTCGGACCGTCCTGGGTTCTGGCATGCGCCCTGTATTCAAAAATCGTCTTTGACTTAGGAACGGTTTCTTTAAGGTTTTCACCATTATATACGCGCAACTTGGCCGCCATAAGGGCTTCCGCTTCATCGGGCTTTGTATTGCCGTCGATTCCAGGCGGGGTTTTCAGGCGCGTCAAGACAGAGAATTCGGCAAGAAGATCTAGAGTTTTCGGAGAAATCTTGCAGTCTTTGTAGTCGCCTTCGCGAAGATATTTTTCAAGGATTTTTCTTTCTTCGCTCACACGTAACGTATAAGGAACGGTTATAAGGTTGGTCCGGCTGATGAACGCCGCGTTGTCGGCATTTGCGCTAAACCGTGCGTATTCGCTATCGTTCAAATGCGCAAGGATCAAGCTGTCCGAAGGGAAGCGCCCAATGCCGTTTACCCCGGAGAACATGCCTTCTTCCGTCGCAGTCAGCATGCAGGTCAGCGCCTTGGGGTTTTCAAGCTTCAAGATCTCGACCAGTTCAACAATACCCTGATGCCCTCTGATCAGAGCGGCAGCACGATAGTTGTAAACGTCGGGATGGCTTTCGGAGTAGGAAGGATCAAGGCCAAGTTTGTTAATATCGGTGCGGCCAACGAAATCACCTTCGTCCTGGTTGTTTGCAGTGCCTGCCGTTACGCTTGCAATTCCGCGCTGAGCATCCATCGAAGGGAATACGCGTACGACATCGAAGATTTCCGAAGGGTCGGCATCCACTTCTTCCGGATCGATATTCAGTTCTTGCGCTTTTATCAGTTTGTATTCTTCAGTGCGCTGTTGAACCCAGCTGGAAGGGCGAGCGCGGAAATACCGGGCTGGTATACCGTATTCTTCCTGCATAATGGATATGGTTTCGTCGGATTCATTGAAAAGGCAAAGCGGGCTGTCGTTTGCGTCAGACTTTTTCCCTGCCATGGGGCCGTGTTTTGCCCGTAAAACGTAGTAGGGTTCTTTTTCCGCAAGTCGTTTGATTATTTCAGCGAGCGTTGATTTACCACCGCTGACCGGGCCTTTCAGCATCATAATCTTTTTTCTGGCGGCGCCGCCTCTTTCCGCATCCTCAAGATGTTCGGCGATTTGCGTGACAACGTCAAAGCCGCCGTCTTTTTCACCGCCGTAAAACTCTTTAAATGCAGGATAGCGTCTGATTACCTTGTTTTCGTATGCCGGGCCGAGCAGGGAGTCCTTGGCTGTATCAATATATTCAGGTTCCCCGAATGCTTTGAGCAGGCGGCCGAACATAAGCATATAGGCACTTTTATCCGTACGGCACATATCAAGGTATTGATCCAGTCCCATAGCTTTTTCTTTACGGGAGTCCTGCCGGTCCCTCAGGCGTGCGAAAACGCCTGATTTTTCCGCGGAATTTCTGGGAAGAGTATTCTGTGACATTATTTTAGCCCCATCCTGTTGTCGTTTTTGTTTTGTATTACGCTTTGATTAATTCAAAGCAAGCACACAGCAAATTCGATTACATAGACTGTGTCAATAGATGAATACAGTTTTTATTTAGAATTCTGTGGAAATACTGTATTTGCTGAATTATATAAATATAGAATAATTTTTTCGTAATAATAAATGGATCGGATTTAGTAAAATAAATTTTAAATAATTTAAATTACGTTAAAAGTACATATGTTAAAAAATTTCGATTCGGGAAAATATTTAATAAAAAGGGTTTTGAAGAAATGGTAATTTCTTCATATGTATAGCAAGTAATTTTAAAGTAATGGTGGTTTTAAAGAAATGGCGTCCCCGAGAGGATTTGAACCTCCGGCCAACAGTTTAGGAAACTGCTGCTCTATCCAGCTGAGCTACGGGGACGCAAGAGGCCGTAAGCCGCTTAAAACCATACATAACCCGCTTCAGGCCGGTGATGCAAGCTTTTGACCGTGATCAGAAGGGCTCTATATGATATAATAAGCTATCAAACAGGGTGAACCATGCGTTTTACGACGATCAATCGAACAATGGCTTATGGCCTGTTTCTGGGAGAATCCTGATATTTCCAGCCGTAACGCCTACGGTTGCCCTGGCGCAGGCAGGAAAAACCGAGATACCGCTTCCTTATCCTGGTTATAATCCTGACCGTGACAGGGCAATGGCGGATTGTACGCAGCAGGTTATGCCTACCAAAGGCATATCGTCCGATACCATCATGCGTAGCAATGCTTTTAAATTTACACCCGGCATTGCCCGCCAGATTCAGGATTGCGTTGCAAAAAAGGGATATCAGTACGATTCACCTACCGCCGCGCGGGCGGATAATCTTTCAGATTCTGAAAAAATGGCGCCAAAAGATAATGGCGGTGCGAGCCTTACAGATAAGCCGCCACCGCAAGGGAACGTACCGGCAGCCACTGTGAAGCCCGTTCCCATGCTGCCGATGCCCGATGCTGAAAAAGCGAATGACGAATCGAAACCGAAAACAGAAACCGATGCTGTTGCTGTAGAGGAAAAAGACATAAAGACCGTGCCGGGTGCTGAACTTCCGGTTGTCCGCAAGCGTCAGCCGGTCTTTGTTGAGCCCGAGAGTCGTGCGGGATCATCCGGTAAACCTATTTTTCTTAAAAACTAAAAGGGAATTTTGATCATGAGACGACAATCAATGGCTGTTTTTGCGGGCTTGCTCGCCCTTGTTCCGTGGAGTTCCGGCGTATGTTTAGCGGCGGACATGGGTGCCATGCCCATGGAAAAAAACATTACAGGTACGGGCGTACCCATCCCACCGTCTGCGCAGGCCGCTATCGGCGCTAAAACGTCCGGTCTGGTTGCGGCGGGCACGGCACCGTCTAGCGGGCAAAAAACAAATCGTCCCGCGCCGTTAGCGGGCGACAGCTCGGTAAAGGATATGTTTCTGGGGCAGGGCGGGGCAGGCCAAAACAATGCCGCACAGCAAAAGCTTGAGGGGAAAGTCCGGTATCGCGTGGCAGGGCATGAAACGGTGGCAGATCAGAAATCCGAGAAGCCAAAGCGCGTCTTCAATAACCTGGATTAGGTTTGGTCTTTTAAATTAAAAAAGCCACCCTTTACATGATAAAGGGAGGCTTTTTTTAATGGGAAATTCTTCGCAATTTTAGCGGATATACAGATCCACTTCGCTGTTGGTTGCATCCGCGCTCGGCGTGTAGGACAGGTCGATCCGGTCCAGATCCATGCCCATCTCGGTAAGGGATCTCAGCACTCGTTCGGCGTCGCGGCGGGCCTTGGTGCTTTCGATGGCGACCTGGGCGGCGTTGCCCTTGCTGGGGTGGACGGCGACCAGCTCAAAGCGGGCGTCGGGATAGCGTTTCAGCGCTTCGCTGACAGCGATATAAACGGGTTGTTCGTAATCCACATTGGGGCGGTCGAAGCGGATTTTAACCAGCGGGCGCGGATTGCCTGTCGGCGCTGTCGCGGAAGAGGGCGGAGGCGGCGTCATGCCGTTTGCCGCGACCGGCGCATTGCCAAAGCTGGCCAATTGAGTGTTGGAGAAGGGGCGGTTTGACAGGCTCTTGCCGAACATGCTGCCTGTTTCGATCGCCAGTGACAGGGTGCGCAGGTTGTCGCGCTCCGTGTTCATATAGGCGGTGGTGCGGGTGATGTCGTCATTTACGTTGTTCAGCAGGCGTTCAATGACGACATTGGTGTTGTTGATCGAATCTTCCATTTGCGCCAGCTTTACATGGTCTTCCTCAATCGCGCCGGACAGGCTATAGGTCGCGCGGACCGTTTCCTGCAGGTAGGAAGAATGGGAGGCAGCATTGGTGATCTGCAGCGACAAATCGTTCAGTAGAGAGATGTTACCGCCCAGCTGTTCCAGTTTCTGGCGGGCAACAGCAAATTTCTGGAGCAGGCGCGGGTTGCCAGGTGTGGTGCCGGATTGCAGCTGCGTGCTGATGGTGGCGATGCTGGCGTAGTATTCGGCGGCCTGCATCTGGTCTTTGTTTCTTCACTCGTTGGCGAGCGCTTCGGCCAGCTTGGCCACCTTGCTCTGCACATCGAACAGTTCCTTACGGAGGCTGTCGATCTTACGGCCGACGACGGTTTCGCCTCTTTTCATCGTAGTAGGATCTGCTCCATGACATCGGCCGGGTTCACGACCGGGGCCGGTGACGGCTTGTTGTATACCTTGCTTTGCAGGCCTTCCGGCAGGGGATCGTTGGTGATGACCAGAGCGGGCGGGTTTTCAGCCGCGCCGGCCACTGGCACAACCATTACAGGCGCCAGCAAGGCTGTCGCCGTGATCACCAGGCCGCTGGCGCTGCGCAGCGTAAAACCGATGGGTTTGCGTTTCATTATATTCCCGCAGGTTAACCGAAAAAAAGATACGGTATACGTCAAAGCTTTTAAGCATCCTGACCGGAGAAGTCAAGGTCCCTGTCAAAATCGCCCCAAAAGGGCAACCGAGTCAATAACAAGAGTACGTTTTCCAAAAAATGCACAAGCCTTCTCTTTTAATTATACGGTAAAATAACTTGCAAGATCAAAGCCTATCGCGTAAGGTCTGGCCGTTCAAAACCTCAGCATGCACCCGTAGCTCAATAGATAGAGCATCTGACTACGGATCAGAAGGTTTGGGGTTCGAATCCCTACGGGTGCGCCATTTCCCTAAAATCAGTATTTTGTCATATCTTTCCGGCACCGCCGGTCTATATTATGATAATAAAAATAAGGCTTGCTGGTTAATGATACGGCTATGATTCGTTTTTTGTCCTGAATGAAGAATATAGTTCCTGACCAGATATCGACGACAGAGCCATTTTATGTTGAAGATGTTGTTCTCTAGCCGAGCTTATTCAGCCAACTATCAAGGGACGTGCTCTCAGTGCGGTCTGTATTGCTCTTTTTCAGGCGCCGTATGGCTGCCGCTCATGCGTTTTTAAGTCAATGGTACGCCAATCCGGCCCTGTTGCGCCGCACCTTGCGCGAAAGCCAGACGGCGCAAGCCCTGCTTTGTGTTCCTTTGGGTATTATTGTCAGCCTGATTACGATCCTTCTGCATGAGGCCGTAACGATGGCCCAGTACTGGGCCTTTGCCCTGACAACGACAGGGGATCTAAGCGCGGCAAAACCTACGGACATCCTTCGTATACTGGGCGTACCCGTTGCTGGCGGCGCCTGTCTGGGGCTTATTTTATGGGGCCTGAAACGCTGGCGTTCCGGGGATATTGTCGATCCGATTGAGGCGAATGCCATTTACGGGGGGCGTATGTCGGTGCTGGATAGCATGCGCCTGGCCTTTACTGCCCTGGTTTCAAATGCCGCAGGCGCTTCAGTGGGGATGGAGGCAGCCTATACACAGATGGGCGCCTGCGCCACGTCCCGTATCGGCAAGATGCTTCAGTTGCGGCGGGAGGATATGAGGGTATTAGTGGCAGCCGGGGCGGCTGCAGCTATTGCCACGGCTTTTAACGCACCACTGGCAGGGGCGTTTTACGGATTTGAACTGGTATTAAGCACCTATACTATAGCAGCTCTGCCACAAGTTGCCGTCTGCGCCCTGACAGGCGCCTTGTTTTCCCGGTTGATTACATCCGGAGAACAGATTTTTTCATTGCCCGTGACTATGACCTCTATCCCGCTTTGGGATTATCCGTTGTTTGTGGCCATGGGAATTTATTCGGCCCTGATCGGCATCGCCACGATGAAATCGGTAACGCATTGCGAGCATGCGGTGCGACGCCTAAAGGTTCCGGAATGGATGCGGCCCGCGTTAGGCGGCCTGTTTCTCGGAATCATTGCTATCGCGTTTCCGCAAGTTCTGGGCAGCGGGCAGGGGGCAATCAATGAACATTTGCAGACACATTGGCCGCTTCTTTTATTATGCGGGCTGCTGGTCGCAAAAATCGCCGCATCAGCCATTTGCCTGGGCTCAGGCTTCCGCGGTGGCCTTTTTAGCGCGGCATTGTTTATCGGCTGCTTGTTCGGGCAGATCTGCGGCACGGTTGCCGCCTCCGTTTTGCCTGACGCCAATGGTCAGATGGAGGTTTTTATCCTGGTCGGGATGGGCGCCGTCGCAGCGTCGATCATCGGCGCGCCGGTGACGATGGTGCTTCTCGTACTGGAAATGACAGGAAGTTTCCCGGCAACGACAGCTGTGTTCGTCGGCGTGCTCGTCGCCTCTATTATTACGCGTGCGACCTTCGGCTATTCCTTCTCCACCTGGCGGTTTCATCTGCGCGGCCTGCGGATCATGAACGCCCATGATATCGGATGGATCAGGGATCTGAAGGTGGACGGTTTTATGCAGACCGGGCAGAGGATGGTGCAGGAGACGCTTTCGGTCGCGCAGCTGCGCGCCGATATGCCGCCCGGCATCGCACGGAAAATTTTC
This sequence comes from Alphaproteobacteria bacterium, assembly GCA_044220535.1. Taxonomy (GTDB): domain Bacteria; phylum Pseudomonadota; class Alphaproteobacteria; order Micavibrionales; family Micavibrionaceae; genus JBDHTS01. The sequence continues at coordinate 18,875 of JBGAQU010000040.1, forward strand.
GTCATCGACGGTTTCGGGAATTATCAGGGCATTATAGATGTCGCCGACCTGCACGGGCATGACCTGGATCAGAACGCCGCTACGCTTTCGGCAAAAGAGATTGCAAAGGCTGATACTTATTTCCTGATGCCGCACCAAAATATCAAAGACGCACTCGACATGTTCGCGGCTTCGGCAGAAGAGGATTTGCCTGTGGTGATTTCATCGGAAGACAGGCGGATGGTCGGGCATATCGCCGAATCCTATGCGCTTAAACGGTATACGCAGGAACTGGAGGCGCGAAACCTGGCCCAGTCCGGTTCCGGCACGCCTGTTAGCTTTTCCTAACGAATTTCCGCCTGTATTCACAAAAAATTAATAAAGTATTGGCCACAATGGGCCTAAGGTCTTATGCTTTTGTTTAACATTTGGGCTTATCCTAATCTCGTGCGACGTTGTTTTCACACTCTATAAGTACGAATGAACTGTACCCGCCATGAAGTTTGAGTCGATAAACAAATCCGCCCCTCCCAAGGCGCCTGCCGGCTCCAAAGCCCCGCCGCCTCCAATAGGCGGGCGAGAGCTTGTCGCATTAAACCAGGGCAATTTGACCACGGATCAAGCATCGGCCACGCCGGGTGTTGGCCGTATCGGCGAACGCCTGGTGGCAATGGGGCTGATTACGGTCGATCAGCTGAATGTCGCCCTGCAGGAAAAGAAAGTCAGCGGCAAGCTGCTGGGCGAAGTGCTGGTCGATCTTGGATTCCTGGATGACGATGCGCTGACAAAATTCCTGGCCGAAAGTTCGGGCTTCGAGGTTTTTGACCCCAAACACACTATCCTTGATGGCGATGCCCTGTCGCTGGTTGAAAAGCAGATGGCGCTGCGCTATCAGATCCTGCCGGTTTCCTTTAAGGAAGATGAGCTTGTGATTGCGATGTCGGATCCGTACGACGTTATCGCGATCGATACGGTCCGCCGCATCATCCCCAAAAACGTTACGATCCGCCCTGTGGTGTCCACGCCGCACGTGCTGTCGGAAGCGATCGATGCCGCCTATGGTTATGCCAGCTCCATCAACGCGATTTTGCGCGAACTTGAAGCCGGCGATAAAGACACGCCGGATCTGTCCAATCTGTCGGAAGGCGAGGCGTATTCCCACCCGATCGTCCGTCTGGTGAACGCGTTGGTCGCGGACGCCGTGAAAATCGGCGCATCGGATTTGCACTTTGAACCGGAAGAAACTTCGTCCGCCTGCGTTATCGTCAGGACGGCGTGTTGTTTACCGCCCAGATCCTGCACAAGCAGCACTGGAGCGCGATTTCACAGCGTATCAAGATCATGTGTAACATGAACATCGCTGATAAAATGTCACCGCAGGACGGACGCTTTGGCATCAATGTCGGCGGACGGATGGTCGATTTCCGGGTGTCGTCGCTGCCGACCGTGTTTGGCGAGAACATCGTCATGCGGGTTCTGGACCAGAGCCAGAGCATCGTGCCGCTGGAAAACCTGGGTTTCAGTGAACGCAACATGGAGATCATCACCTGGGCGCAGAACAAGCCTGAGGGCATTATCATCGTCACCGGCCCGACGGGTTCAGGCAAGACCACATCTCTGTATTCGATGCTGAACGAGATCAACAACGTTGAAGTCAACATTCAGACGCTGGAAGATCCGGTGGAATATTCGCTGCCCATGATTCGGCAAACGCCTATCCGTGAAGGGGTGCTGGAATTCGGCGATGGTATCCGCGCGCTTCTTCGTCAGGATCCTGACATTATCTTTATCGGGGAGATCCGGGACGGCACAACGGCCGAGATGGCGCTGAAAGCCGCCATGACGGGTCACCAGGTTTACACCACGCTCCATACCAATGATTCCTTCGGCGCCATTCCGCGTCTATTCGACCTGGGCCTGAAGCCGGGCATGGTGGCAGGCGCGATTATCGCAGTATTCGCCCAGCGTCTTGCGCGTAAGGTTTGCAAGGAGTGCAGGGAAGATCATGTGGCGGATGCCGAAGAATGCAGAATACTGGGTGCCGACCCGGCAAATCCGCCCACGATTTATAACGCGAAGCAGGGTGGTTGTCAGGCCTGTAAAGGGCAGGGATACAAGGGCCGGATCGCGGTTGCCGAGATCCTGACCTTTGATGACGATATGAACACTTTGCTGGCTGCAAACGCCAACAAGGCGGAGTTAAGGACGCTTGCTGTACAAAAGGGCTTCAAAAGTATGAAGGATGATGGCATTCTAAAGATACTCGAGGGCATCACGACCATCGAGTCCGTCTCTAAAGTCGTCAGCCTGATTTAATTCCTTTTCTTTCCGGCATCCGCAGTCCTTAGATTCACAGGGGAACGGCCATTCAAAGATATAAGTATAGAGCCCTCAATAATCGCGGGCGTTCTGTAAAGGGCGTTATTTCGGCGGCCAATGAGGTTGATTTATATAAGCAGCTTCAGAGCGCTGGCCTGGAAATGGTCAAGTGCGCCCCGATGGAGAAGAGCAAGGGTATCTTCGGCGGCAAGGTCTTTCGTAAAAAAATCAAGATTCGCGACCTGATCCAGCTTTTCATCCATCTTGAGCAGATGCAAAGCGCGGGCGTGCCCATGCTGGAATCGCTGGGCGATATCCGCGACACCAGTGATCATGACCATTTGCGTGACGTTATGACCGATATTCACCGTGACGTGTCGGAAGGCAGCTCCTTGTCCGAAGCCATGGCGCAACATCCGAAAGTGTTTACCAGCCTTTATACGTCGCTGGTCGGCGCGGGTGAGGAAACGGGTGACCTGACATCGTCCTACAATCAGTTGATCAAATACCTGAAATGGGTCGACAAGATGCAGGCCAAGGTGCGGAAAGCCACGCGCTATCCGACCATCCTGGTTCTGGTCATTATATTGACCATCACGGTCATGATGGGCTTCGTCGTGCCACAGATCGTCGACTTTATCCGTAATATGAAGATGGATCTGCCGATTTATACCACCGCCCTGATCGCAACGTCTGACTTCTTCGCGGCATATTGGTGGCTGGTGCTGGGCGGGCCGGTCGTTCTGTTTATTCTTTACAAGATTCTTCGCAAGTTGTCGGATGAACTGGCGTACCGGTTTGACTTGTGGCTGCTCAGCGCGCCTGTGTTTGGTCAGTTGATCCGGAAAATCAATATTGCCCGCTTTTCCCAAACCTTTGGCGCGATGTTTGCGAGCGGCATCGATGTTCTCAAGGCTTTATCCAACGCCCGGACCACGGTTGGTAACCTTGCCCTTATCGATGCACTGGAAGGCGTTGAGGATCAGGTGCGAAACGGCAGCCCGCTATCAGAATCATTCAATGCGTCGGGTGAGTTTCCCAGCCTGGTTATCCGTATGTTGAAAGTGGGCGAAGAATCGGGCAAGTTGACAGAAGTGCTGGATCAGGTGTCGGATTTCTACACGGCAGACGTGGATGAAGCTGTTGAAGGTCTTATCGCTATGATCGAGCCTTTCCTTACCGCCGTGCTTGGTGGTATGATATTGTGGATTGCCGTGGCCGTCTTCGGTCCTATCTACGGCAGCTTTGACAAACTTGATATGTAATCCGTCGAACAGGCTCACCTTATTATGGCTCTTTCATTTCTTACTCCATCAAGGACAGTCCTGCTCATCGGTGATGAGACGTTGTCGGTATATAATGTGACCTTCAACCAATCAAAGCTGGCAGGAGCTGTTTCATGGAATGCCGATGATTTTGAGGAGCGCGTAACGCGCCTGATCCGGCATGACTGTAACAGCAAGCCGATTCTTCTTCTGAACGATATGACGGACCAGCATTTCAAGGGCGGCCAGCGCATGCCCAAGATCAGCATCATGGACCGCCAGAGCGTGCTGGAGAGAAAGCTGCAGGTTGCGTTCCCGAATTACCCCATTCGCGGCGCGCTGCAGATCAAGCAAAGCAAAAAGGACGCGCTCGAAAACCGTGAGGGAGCGAGCAGCGAAGCCACCGCGAAAAGTGGCGGCGGCCTGTTTCTGTTTTCCGGCATTCCGATGTCGGAGCCGATCGCCAAGGCGATCAATGTGGCGAAGCGGTCCATGGCGTCGATCACCGGCCTGGTTTTGTTGCCTGTTGAGGCAGCGGCCTGGTTTTGTTGCCTGTTGAGGCAGCGGATATGGTGGCCTCGCTTTCGGCAAAGCTGAATGGTAAGGAGCGTCAGGCGTCACGCTGGACAATTTTCATCGGTCAGCATAAAAGTGGCGCGCTGCGGCAAGTGATTACGCGTGATGGTCAGCTGGCTATGACGCGTATGACCCCGGCGGCGGACAGCGAGGCGAGCGCTGCGCGCTGGGCTGCTGAAGTATCCCAGGAATTCAAGGCGACGATCGGTTATTTGTCGCGTTTCGGTTATGGACAGGAAGACGGCACGGATGTGATTGTCATCGCTGATCCGGATTCGGGCGAGGCGTTGAAATCCCTGATCGATATTCCTTGTAATTACACATCCTTTACAGTTAATGAAGCCGCCCGTCTTCTGGGTATGAGCATCGGTCTGCAGGATGAGCAGCGTTTTGCCGATCCCCTGCATGCCGCATGGTCGGGCAGAAAAAACAAATTCATCCTGCCGATGAAGGCGGTGGAGCTGGCTTCGGTCGTGCGGCCGCGCCAGATGGCGGCGGCGGCGATGTTCCTCCTGATTCTCGGGGGCGGGTATTTCGCATGGCAGATGATCAACCAAGTGCAGGAAATGGCGACCGTGCAAAGTAATCTATCCGATCAGGAAGATGCTTTGAGGGCTGCCAAAAAGCAGGAAGACGCCGAAGCTGCCAAGATGCTTGCGCTCGGCTTCGATATCAAGCTGATCAAATCATCCATTAATGCTTTTGAGAAGCTGAAGCGGACGGAAATGGATCCATTGCCTGTCATTCAGAAAATCGGCGCCGCGCTTGGCGGCGATATGAGGCTGAGTTCCTTGAAAATGGAAATGGTTGATCCTTCGACGACATTGGCCGGTGTCATGGGCTATCAGC
>JBGAQU010000128.1:0-2526 GCA_044220535.1 Alphaproteobacteria bacterium
TATGGAGCGATTTTCGACGCAGATCCTGGAAGGCTATGGCGCGACAGAGGCAGGGCCGGTGATCGCCGTCAACTCCGCCATGCATCGCAAGGCCGGTACAGTCGGGCGCTTACTGCCCGGGCTGGAACACCGGATGGAGACAGTGGAAGGCATTTCGGAGGGCGAGCGTTTGTTCGTGCGCGGGCCGAATGTGATGCTGGGTTATTACATGCCGGACAGGCCGGGCGTGCTGAAACCCTTGGCCGAAGGATGGCATGACACGGGCGATATCGTCGCCGTTGACGCAGGCGGATTTATTACCATCAAGGGGCGCGCCAAACGCTTTGCCAAGATTGCAGGGGAAATGGTGTCGCTGGGTCAGGTGGAAGCGTTGGCGCAATCCGTGTGGCCCAATGCACTGCACGCCGCCGTGGTGGCGCCGGATGCGCGAAAGGGCGAGCAGATTGTTTTGATGACAACTGAAGAATCGGCACAGAAATCCGCGCTTTCAGAACACGCGTCCCGCAATGGCATCCCTGCCCTGGCCGTTCCCGGAACGGTTATTTATACCAAAAACATGCCTATTCTGGGCAGCGGCAAGGTGGATTATGTGCGGACGAAGGAGATGGCTGCAAACATGGAAACTCTTCACGGTGTCATCCCCGCGAAAGCGGAGATCTAGGGGCGCAGGGCGCTTACTTTAATGTTCGTTCCTGGTCCGCTGGATCCCCGCTTTCGCGGGGATGACAATGTTGAGTTAAAGCGCTATAACTCCGCTTCGGAGTGCGGAGTGGCATGAATATTTCCATAGTTATACCTGCTTTCAATGAAGCGGACAGCATCGTTCCCCTGGTGGCCGAAATCATGGAAACGACAGGCGGACTGCCGGTTACAGAGATTATCGTGGTCGATGACGGCAGCGACGACAATATGGTCGCGGCACTGAAAGCCATGGACTCGCCCCAGCTGCGCGTGATCACCCACCTGACCCGCAGCGGGCAGAGCACGGCGATCCGCACGGGTGTTCAGAAGGCCACCGGCAGCCTGATCGTCACGCTGGACGGCGATGGACAGAATAATCCTGCCGATATTCCTGCCCTGTATAAAATGTATCAGGACCACGCCGTCCGTAATCCCCGCACACTGGTAGCCGGGCAGAGGCTGAAACGGCAGGACGATGCGATCCGCCTGCTGTCCTCCCGCATCGCCAATAAAATCCGCGCGGCGATCCTGGATGACGGGGTGCGCGATACGGGATGCGGGCTGAAGCTGTTCCGGCGCGACGATTTTCTTGAACTGCCCTTCTTCAACCATCTGCATCGTTTTATCCCTGTGCTGATGAAAGCCAAGGGTGTCGACATCGTTCTGGTGGATGTTTCGCACCGGGCGCGCACGCGCGGTCAGTCCAAATACGGTGTGTGGAACCGGTTGTGGGTGGGCATCGTCGATTTGTTCGGCGTGCGCTGGATCGTGGCGCGGACGAAGCCGCCAGTTGAGGTGAAAGAATGACCCAAGGATGGTTTGACACGGGTCATGTCTGGCTGGCCATCGGCTTCCTGGGCCAGGGCCTGTTCTTCATGCGCTTTTTCGTGCAGTGGCTTGCGTCTGAAAAGGAAAAGAAAAGCGTTATGCCGATCGCCTTTTGGTATTTCAGAGTGATTGGCGGGGCGATCACACTGGTCTATGTCATCCACCAGAAAGAATTGCCGCTTGTCGTGGGGCAGATGACGGGCCTGATTATTTATACCCGCAATCTATATTTCATTCACGGCAAGCATTCCAGAAAAGCGACCGACGAAACTGCCACTCCCGGGTAATCATGCAATTACAAAAATTCGGCACGACAGGCACAGCACTTTTTATTTTTGCGATTGTATGGGCGTGTCTGGCGGCGACGTTTCCTGCCTTTCCGGTGGATGAAACGCGTTACCTGACCGTTGCATGGGAAATGCGGCATGGCGGCAACTGGATCCTGCCGACGCTGAACGGCGAGCCATATTCCCACAAGCCGCCCTTGCTGTTCTGGCTGATTAATCTGGTGTGGACGGTGACCGGCCCATCCGTCTGGTCGGCACGCATTATTTCACTTGCAGTCGCCTCTGCCGTTATCGTGCTGACAGCGAAAATGGCCAAAGCCCTGTTTCCGGACCGACCCATATGCGAACGCCTTGCGCCGTTGCTGGTGGTCGCAAGCCCGCCCTTCCTGCTCTACGGCAATCTGATCATGTTCGATTTCCTGATCTATGCCAGCGCGCTAGGGTCCTTGTTATTTCTCTGGAAGGCGGCGCATGAAAATACACGGCGGTCATGGCTGTTGTTCGGGCTGTTCATGGGGATCGGGGTTCTGGCCAAAGGGCCGGTGATCCTGGTGCATATTCTTGGGCCTGCGCTGCTCGCGCCGTTTTTGTGGCTTCCTGTCAATTCAGGTTACACGAAGGCACAATGGTATCTGAAAGTTTTGGGCGGGATCGGTATCGCGACGCTGATCGGGCTGGCCTGGGCGATTCCAGCGGCCATTATCGGCGGGCCTGAATTTGCGCATATGAT
>JBGAQU010000041.1:0-21452 GCA_044220535.1 Alphaproteobacteria bacterium
GGCTTCCCTTTCCCGTTCGCGCTTTTCCTGTTCCAGGATCGGGTCGACAACGCCTTCCTGCACCTTGTCATTGCCCAGTTCGGCCTCACGCGACTTTTTGCTGACAAACAGGGGTTTCTCATCCATATCGATGGGTTTGATCTGCTCGTTTTCCTGCATGTCTTTTAAGAAATCGTCGTCGTCGCTCATGCGTTCTGCCATCCTGTAAAATGGGGGCGAAGCCGCCCCTTTTTAAAGTTTAACGCAGGTTGACAGGAAAAAACAGCTTCACAGAATAAAGGATCAGGATTTTTCACCATCGGTCCAGGAAATGCCATAACCGAAGGCGCGATCCAGCTCGGCATGGCCTGCGAAAAATTCGGTATGATTTGTGACTTTGATGCCGTTCCGGACATTTTCCAGTGTCGCAATGGCGCAAATGGCCATTTTGGCGTCGGACACGGCAGGCTGGATATGAATGGCGGGTTCGCCCGGCACACGAACGCTGATTTCGGGTCTGGCTACGCTCCAGTCCGGCGTGCCGTCATAGATATAGGCGTATAGTGTAATGCGCTTGATCTCCGGCCATTTCTGGCCATTGATGACCAGAAATTCGTCCTCGCCCGGGGCATCGCCCGTGCGCTCGTCGCCGGACAGGGTGATATACGGCTTGTCGTCAAACTTGCCAAAACGTTCGCCAAAGGCCTGGATCGCCCCACGTTCCCCGGAGTGAAGCTCATACAGACAGCCAAGGTCGAGGTCGACGCCTTCATTGACCAGCGTCGTCACCTTGCCCGCCAGTTTTTTGGTGAGGCTGCGCTTTTCACCTTTCGATGTCAGATTGTCCCAGGCCATGCCGATTTTGATCGGTCGGAAGCCGTGTTCCTGCGGGTTGACGATGGCCAGCTCTCCAGGGAGCGCCAGAAATTGGCCTGGCACAGCCGTAATATCAGGCACTAGGCCAGCCGTTCCCATGGCATCGCCATGACCGGAAAATTTCGCGCGATTACGCGTGGCTTCGGTCAGCGAATCGACGGATGAGCGGGGGCGGGTCATGGCGGTTCCTCCTGTTTTTAACTCATTGATCAACGAAGTGGCAAGGCAGCCGGTTCCTGTGCCGCAAATATTTGAACCCCCGCGTAAATCCTGCTACGGTGCCTGCCGCAGCTTGAAATAAGGAATACACCGATGCCAGCCTATCAATACGTCTATGTCATGAACGGCCTGAACAAGGCTTATGCGGGCGGCAAAAAAGTTCTGGAAAACATTACACTCAGCTTTTTGCCGGGGGTGAAGATCGGCGTCTTGGGGCCGAACGGATCGGGTAAATCGACTTTGCTGCGCATTATGGGCGGGGTCGACAAGGATTTTACGGGTGAGGCCTGGGTGGCGCAGGGCGCGCGCGTTGGTTACCTGGAGCAGGAACCGAAGCTGCCGTTCAAGACCGTCGCGGAGAATGTGACAGAAGGCCTGAAAGATATCAAAACCATGGTCGAGCGGTTCAATGCCATCGGCGTGGCGATGGGCGAAGACGGCGCGGATTTCGACGCGCTGATGGCGGAGATGGGCGAATTGCAGGAAAAGATCGACGCGGCCGACGGCTGGGAACTGGACCGCACGGTCGAGATCGCGATGGATGCGCTGCGCTGCCCGCCGGGCGATGTGGATGTGGAGAAATTGTCGGGCGGGGAACGCCGCCGCGTGGCGCTGTGCCGCCTGTTGCTGGAAAAACCGGACCTGCTGCTGCTCGACGAACCGACCAACCACCTGGACGCGGAAAGCGTGGCGTGGCTGCAGCGGTTCCTGTCGGATTACAAGGGCACCGTCATCATGGTCACGCACGACCGGTATTTCCTGGACAATGTCACGGGCTGGATCCTTGAGATCGACCGCGGGCGCGGCATTCCTTATGAGGGGAATTATACCGCCTATCTGAAAGCCAAGCAGAAGCGTCTGGAGCAGGAAGCGAAACAGGAAGACGAGCGCCAGAAAACGCTGGACCGGGAACTGGAATGGATGGGGCAGACGCCGGAAGGCCGCCGCAAAAAATCGAAGGCACGGGTTGCAGCCTATGAAGATTTGCTGGCGCAATCGCAAAAGAATACGACGCGCACGACACAGATCGTCATCCCGCCGCCGCCACGCCTTGGCGGGACGGTTGTGGAGGCAGATGGTTTGCGCAAGGGCTATGGCGACCGTTTGCTGATCGAAAACCTGTCCTTCAAGCTGCCGCCCGGCGGGATTGTCGGCGTGATCGGCCCGAACGGCGCGGGTAAAACCACGCTGTTCCGCATGATCACCGGCACCGAAAAACCCGATGGCGGAACGTTTAAAGTGGGTGAGACGGTGAAGCTCGGCTATGTCGACCAGAGCCGCGACGCGCTCGATTCCAACAAAACCGTGTGGGAAGAGATCTCGAACGGCGAGGATATTCTGAAGCTTGGCAAGGTCGAGATGCAGTCCCGCGCCTATGTCTCCGCCTTCAACTTCCGCGGGCCGGACCAGCAGCAGAAAGTGGGCACGCTGTCGGGCGGCCAGCGCAACCGTGTGCATCTGGCGAAGATGCTAAAGACGGAGTCTAATGTTCTATTGCTCGACGAACCGACCAACGATCTGGATACAGAGACACTGGCGGCATTGGAAGAGGCTTTGGAGAATTATCCGGGCTGCGCCGTCATCATTTCGCACGACCGCGCTTTCCTGGACCGTTTGGCGACGCATATGCTGGCCTTTGAAGGCGACAGCCAGGTGGTGTGGTTCGAAGGCAATTACGAGGATTACGAGAAAGACCGCAAGCGCCGTCTTGGCCATGACGCCGACCAGCCGCACCGGATCAAATACAAGCCTTTAAGAAAAGCAGGATAACCGACTTCAATATGTCGGCGCGGCGTTCAGCGCACCGGATGTATCAGCCGTGCCGCAACTAGGGCATGCGCCTTCGTTTCTTACGCGGCCCGCCACCGGGCCGCCTGCTTGGCCCCACCAGTTAGACTGGGCGAATACCGAGCCGTTATCCAGGTCCAAAGCAAGATCCCGGTAAGGATTGCCTGCCGTTCCGTTGCCGTAAATGCTGTTGCGGCCATAACTGCCCAGCGTGCCGCCGCCCATGTCGATGTTGATCGTATTTGTCGAATCGTCATTGATAAAAACGCCATCTCTGGCGTTTGTAATGGCCCTGTTGTTCTGAAATACGATCGATTCCGTACCGGCGGTTCCGGTCTGAAACAGGAATCCCTGACGTGTGCTATTCTGGGCTATATTGGTTTCAATCGTACCGGATAAATTTGCAAAGGAAAGCATCTGATAGCCGTAAACGCTATTGTCGCTTGCATAGTTATTATACAGATTGAGTTCTATATTGCTGCCCGGAGATCTTGAAATGATTGAAAAACCATCGCTTGCATTGGCGTAAGACTGATTTCCGGATATTTCAACCACGGCGGTTCCCGTAGCGCCGGACGAGGCGCCTGCTTGCACGTAAATGCCGCTTGATCCATTTGAAAACGCGATATTGTCATGAATTTTTACATTTACGGCCGCTCCGGCCGTTCCAACAGCAATGATACCTGAGCTGACGGCATTCGAGGTTGTATTGTTCTCAATCGTGGCGCTTATATTGCCCGTATTTGAATCCGCATAAATGCGAATGCCAGATCCTTGCGTATTGTGAATATTCAGCCCGCCGACATATATATCATTCGCGATAACCGCGACGCCATGACCGAATTCATTTGTTCCCGTCGATGTTACAAACTGCGTTTGCGTGCTCGTATTCGCAATGTCCGGCGCGCTGGTTGCTCTTGATATGATCAAGCCTGACGCCGTGCCTGCCTTCACCCCCGTCACCGCGCCGCCATCCAGGACGAGATCGACGCCTGATCCGATAAGCTTGACGCCCGGCTTGTCGATGACGATGCCGCGGTCCTGCCATGTGGTGGTGCCGTCGCCTTTATGGACATAGATCACGTCATAGGGCTGCATGGCGGCTTCCGCCGTTTTCAGGGACTGGTACGGGCGGTCGACGCTGCCGTCGCCGTTCCGTATTGATGACAGGCTTGCCGATGCCGGGGTCCGTGATTTTCGATGACGTCACAATATCGATATCCCGCTCGGGGCTTTCATCCATCCTGGAACGCAGGCCTTCGTCCCTGAAGCTTTTTTTACCCGGCAGCCTGAACGTCGCCTCAACAAACCCCTGGCTGCCGCGCACCTTGTCGTACTGGTACCGTCCGCCCAGTTGCAGCCACGGCGTCACGTCCGCCGCGATCCGCACGCGCCCGCCCTGCACCGTCTCCGTGCCGCTCGCCGCGAAGCGGTAGCCCGCGATATACAGTCTTGTGCTGTCCACATGCTCCTCGAACGCCGGAAGCCTGTAGCCAAGCTCGATGTCGAACCCGCCCTGCTGCTTCTCCACGATCGTCCCGTCCGTGTCGTACAGCACGCTTGTGCCGGACAGGTACGGCGACGTCCGCCCCCTGTTGGGAATGGTCACTGTATTGGCGCTGGACAGGGGAATATATCCGTTGATCCTGACATCCATGTCCTTGCCCAGCGCTTCTGCGCCGAGCGTCAACTGATTGAACCGGCTGCTATGTTCGGTGACCCTTCTGTCGAACCATGCATGCCCGCCCGCGATCACAGTCTTATCCACCATCTGCCGGTACCCCACGCCCACATTGCCTTCGTGGTTCGCGTCCATATCCCGCGACAGCCGCGCGTCGCCATACAGCACGCGGTCCCCGCCCTGCATCAGCGGAACCCACGCCTCCGTCATCCCTAAACTCCGCTCCGTCCCCACCCGCGCGCCAGATTCAACGCGGGGGGTTAAAGGACGGGGGGATGGAGCTTTAATCCCGGATACAGGGTATGCGTAGCCGTTCACCGCAGGAACAGGCAGGGGATCCGCTAAGGCGGGGGGAAATGAAAGGAAAACACAAAAAAGCGTGGCGGAAAGAATGAGACAACGCATGACGGCGTATTATATACCAAGCCGCCAATAGGTTTAAGGCTTATTACACGAAATCAGCCCGGTTCGGTCTGGCGTTCTTTCCAGATTGGATCGGTCAATCGTTCAAGCAAGGACGCATGAGCGCGCAATTCGTCAGGTGAAGGATAATAGGTAACGAGATGTGAAGCAAATTTTATTTTTTTATTTCAACAAGCAAGATTTTTACGAAAAGGCCCGCCGCTTTCGCGGGCAGGCCCTTTCATAGTAACGGCCAATGCCTGTTACTGACCGCGCCCGCTGGAAGAACGGCCCTGGTCAGGACGGTTGCCGGTTTTGTTTTTATCCTGCATTTCGCCGCTTTTTTTACCGGCTTCGCGCGCGCGGTCAGGATTTTGAGCGAAATTATCTTGGTTGTTGTTGCGATCGTTCGTCATAGTCATTCTCCTTTAGAGGTTGTTTGACACGTTCGCATGGCCCAACCTTATGCCTCCGCTTGGGGTTCCGCTTTTTCCTGACTTTGAAATAATATTGCTCAAGCTTTCCGCTTGGGCGACAGAAAATATGGTACGATTTTCCTAAAAGACAGATTTGGTTAAGATTTAAAGCATAAATTTTAACTTTTCCGGCAAAATTTAATAAAATTTTATCTACCTTCATTTTATGATAATATTAAAGCGTCAACGCGATAAGGGTGTGTAAAAAGCGTGTCGTTTGTACAACGTATAAAACCGGTCGATGTGTTTCGATACGGCTTCCTTCCGGGCGTGATACCCCGGATCAAGGAATTCGCGAATAACGGATTCGGCTGGCTGGCTTTTTTGATGGCGACGCTATACGGCGCTGTCGGGCTTCTGCCGCGCAATCATCCCTATCTGAAATCTGCAAATCTGGGGCGGTACGGGATACGCCATGTCATCATAGAATCCGCCAACCGACTGGTTTTGAAGAAAGAAAATATCGACCAGATTATGATGTTCTTTGTCATCATTCTCGGGTTTATTCTGCTGGTCATGCAGTTTGCCGTCCTTGTGGCCGGCTTTATTTTTACGCCTGTCAGCGCGCAGAGTATTTTCGTCACTACTGCGCCTCGGGATGATATCGCCTACCAGCTTCTGGATCTGGTTTTCGCCATTCCCGGCCTGTATGGATCAAGTTTCGACGCGGCCGCAGGGCCGACGCCGTTCAATACGGCGCTGCATAACCTTATCCATTTCTACAACGTGGCCATTCTGATCGTCGCGGTCCTGATCTTTCTGTACTACATCATCGTAGTGGTGGCGGAAACGGCGAATACCGGTTCCCCCTTCGGCCGCCGTTTCAGCCATATCTATGCGCCGCTGCGCCTGGTTGTGGCGATCGGTCTTCTGGTGCCTTTGAATTACGGGCTGAACGGATCGCAGTACATCACCCTGTTCGCCGCCAAATACGGATCCAGCCTGGCAACCAATGTCTGGATCCTGTTTAACAATGCGATTAAGACCGCCGCGGCTGGGGATGCCAACCCGCTCGGCGCACCGCGTGAAACATTGCTGGCGCGCCCGCAAATTCCTGACATTTCAGACCTAGTGCAGTTTATGAGCGTCGTGCGCGCCTGTAAGTCCGGGTTCGAGGCCGCGTATACGGGCGTGCCCTATGCAACCGCGAACGCGACGCTGACAGCCCTGGATATAGAGCCTTATCTGGTCTGGGGGACGGCCGGAAGTGAATCGGCATTCGCGAATACATATGCGGCCGCCATCGCCCCGGATAAATTCAACAGGCGCGATATCACCATCCGCTTCGGGCACAAGGACAATGCGGTCTTCAGCGACCAGAGGGGCTATGTCTACCCGTTCTGCGGCGAGATTACGATCCATGTCGACGATAGCACCCAGATCGGTTCCCAGCAGGTACAGGAGGGTTATTACCGGATGATCCTTCAATTATGGACCAATCCCGGGCTTGTTGCCTTTGGTAATCGCATGGCCGCGATTTATATCCAAAACCATCCTGATCACAATACGCCAGGGGCTGTTGTGGTGCCTGACGATGCCAACCCAAACCCCGACCCGCCTGTCGAAGCCTTTAAACAGGCCCGGGTTCAGGAGTTTATGTTGTTTGTGCAGACATTCATTACACAGGCGCGTGATAACATGGTCGCCGGCACCAATTTCGGCGTGCCGCCTGAACTGATCGCGCGCGGATGGGGAGGGGCCGCTATCTGGTATAACCGGATCGCGATGTGGAACGGCGCCCTTCTGGGTTCGGTTCACAACACACCGACTCCGGCCCGTGTCCCCGAACCAATGGAAAAATGCGAAAAGGAACGCCGTGCGACCGACCAGAGCGTCGATTCCATCAAGCGCTATGAATGCCATCTGCAGGAGGGCCGCACGCCATCCATGGCAGAAAACAACCGCGCTATCGCAACGATGCTGAGCGCGGCCTATGAATACTGGCGCACGGATAATTCAACGGCCCGGCCCGACCAGCGTCTGTCAGGGAACGCGTTCATGGATGTGATGAACATATTATTCCCGTTCGATGCGCTGTTTCAGATCCGGTATAATATCGACGTGCATCCATTGGCGCAGCTGGTGGGCCTGGGTAAAAGCATTATGGATTCAGCCGTCCGCAACCTGATGATCGGCCTGGCCTTCGGTGCCGGCGGCGGCGCGATTTCGGCCATGGGCGGCGATGCGATCGGCACATTTGGCATGGCTTTGGGAAGCATGTTTGTGGGGATGACCACGATCTGCCTGACCATGGGTTTTATATTATATTATGTTCTGCCCTTCCTGCCTTTCATGTATTTCTTTTTCGCTGTCGGCACCTGGGTCAAAACAATTTTTGAAGCGATTGTCGGTGCGCCGCTATGGGCGCTTGCGCATTTGCGCATCGATGGCAATGGCCTGCCCGGTGAAATGGCGATGGGCGGTTATTTTATGATATTCGAAATCTTCATGCGTCCCGTCCTGACCCTGTTCGGCCTGCTGGGGGCGCTGACCATTTTCTCCGCCACCGTGCGTGTGCTGCATGATATTTTCCCGCTGATGACCATGAATATATCGGGGTTTGACGCCACGCTTCTGGTTACGGTCGGCGCCGATGCCTTTGCGACGTACAAGGGCAGCGTTCTGGATGAATTCTTTTATTCAGTCATCTATACCATCCTGGTCTATATCATGGCGCTTTCGTCCTTCAAGCTGATCGACCAGATTCCTGCGCACGCCATGAAATGGCTCGGCAGCAATGCACGCGCCTTTAACGATCAACGTGGCGATACGGGCGAAGGCCTGATCAGCTATGCGGCTATCGGCGGCTATCAGGCATCCAGCCAGATTGTGGGCGGCCTTTCTGAAGGTGCGGTGGCGGGCGGCCGCGCACTCGGCGGCACGGTGGCCACTCTGACCGGCCGTGTCGCACCGGGCACCAGAGCTTTTGGGCTGGGGGGGAAGGGTAAATAAGCGCAATGAAAATAACAACGAGAAAAGTTCTGGCCTATACACTGATGCCGCAGATGCTTCCGCGGCTTGGGCAGCTTTTTTCCGGTTTTGGTTTTGTTGCTTTTTTCCTGGCCCAGATTTACAGGACGGCCGGGCTTCTGCCTTCAGGCCATCCTTACCTGCTGGCGTCAAATAACGGGCGGTACGGCATTAAGCATGTGATTGCCGAGGCAGGCATCCTGCTAAAAAATAAAAACGCTTCGATTGACCAGTATATCGTTTACTGGCTCTTGATGTCTGGATTCGTGATATTGCTTGCACAGGTCGCGTTGCTGGGGATCGTTATTTTTATCAATCCCGCCCATGCAGGACCGTTCGGCCCGGCCACGAATTTCTTTATAACGATTAACTATCAGCAGGATCTGGCGTTTGTATTGCTGGATCGCGTTTTCGGCGTGCCGAATCTTTTCAATTCCTGTGTCACGACCAATGATATTTGCAACGGTTCCGTCTTAAGGCCCGGGTCGCACTATACGGGATCCAATACGCATGCATTGACCGAAGCCGGCGGCGGGTTCCCCTATCCTTATCACCTTGCCCTGCACAGCGCGTTCGAATTGTACAGTGTCGCCCTTCTGGTGATTGCTGCGTTGATCCTGGCCTATTTTATTTTTGCCGTGGTGGCGGAGACAGCCGAGACCGGCACGCCGTTTGGGCGCCGGTTTAACAAGGTCTGGGCGCCGATACGCCTTGTTCTGGCGCTTGGCCTGCTGATCCCGATCGCCAATGGCCTGAATGCCGCGCAATATATTACTTTGTACGCGGCAAAATTCGGTTCAGGTTTTGCCACCAATGGCTGGAATATGTTTGCCAATGAGACCATCGTCGGCGGCGGCACGCTTCTGGGCCAGCCCGAGGCCCTGGTTGCCATCGCGAAGGCTCCCCCGATTAATACGCTCCTCAGTTTTTTTGCGCTTGTTTCCACCTGCAAGCAAGCCTACGAAAATATAAGCGCGCAGCGCGGCGATGTGCCGACCATCCAAATTCACCCCTATCTGATCAATCCGGCAGAGCAGCCAGCCAGGCCGCGGGTCAATCTTGATACGGCCGGATTCAATTTTGCACAGGCGGTTGATTATTACCATCACGGCAACATTATCGTTCGTTTCGGCGCTTATGCCACAAGAGGAGCTGGCCCCCGGGCGCCAGCCGTCCCTGTGTATGCCGACGCCACCGCCAATGTTGAGCCTTTATGCGGGGAAGTCGTCCTGCCCATTACCAATGCGGATGCCACAGAAACGCCCGGCGCATGGTATGCACTGAAGGAATATTACGAGATCATTCTGGGTGAATTATGGGCGACTGCGGCAGGCGCAAGAGATTTGGCGGATCCGATCTATCGCACAGGAAGCGCAATTGTTGCCCGCGATATCGCGGGCGTTCCAGCCATGGCCAGGCCGGATTTGCCGATTACGGCGGACATGGTCGCGCGGCGCACCGATTTTGTGGATGCCACCGCTGCCATTGTTGATGAAGCAACCACACGCCAGGCTGCCAGCCCCATCCTGCTCGACAGCCTGAATGAATATGGCTGGGCGGGCGCAGGCATCTGGTACAACCGCGTGGCCCAGGTGAACGGATCCTTGATATCATCTGTTTACAATCTGCCGACTGTGACGCATATGCCGAAAATCATGGAAGAAATTTCCAAGGCGCATGAAAAGAGTGACCAGGACATCGTCGGCAGCAAAAGATTCCAGCCCTATCTTTCCAATGGCGAAGAATTCAGGCCAGGCAATGCCTATGACCAGCAAATCGGCGTGGCCCTGGCGCACGCATATGATCATTGGTTTGATAATTTTGCCGAACAAAGCGTCAGCGGCAATATTTTCATGGATACGATCAACGCTATTTTTGGAACGGCAAGCCTGTTCAGCATGCGTGAAAACGCTGACGCGGGCATCCATCCCCTGGCGCAGCTGATCGGTCTGGGGCGCACCGTGCTGGAAAGTTCCATCCGTAACCTGGGCGCGGCGGCCGTCACGGGGATTGGCGGCGGTGTTATCAACATTCTGCAGCCCCATCTTGCGGGTACGGTCGCAATGGCCATCTCCAGCTTCCTGTTCTCAATCTCCTTGACAGGGCTGGCGATCGGATTTGTTTTATATTACATCGTGCCTTTTCTGCCTTTTGTGTATTTCTTCTTTGCGGTCGGCGGCTGGGTGAAGGGTATTTTCGAAGCCATGGTCGGGATGCCGCTCTGGGCGCTGGCGCATTTGCGTATCGATGGCAACGGCCTGCCCGGCGATGCCGCCATGGGCGGGTATTGGCTGATCCTGGAAATATTCTTAAGACCCATTCTGATTATTTTCGGCATGCTTGGCGGTATTGCGATCTTTACAGCGCAGGCGTCCATTCTGAACGAAACGTGGAGCCTTGTAACATCCAACGTGACCGGCTTTGATGTCGCAGGCGCGCCTGCCGGCGACGTTACAGGGGCCGTTGCTTATTTGCGCAATGCCATAGACAAGCTGTTTTTTACCGTCATGTACGCCATCATCGTATATATGCTGGCCATGGCCAGTTTCAAAATGGTCGATCTGGTGCCGAACTTCATCCTGCGCTGGATGGGCGCGGGCGTGCAGAGCTTTGGGGAGCAGAGCGGCGATCCCGCAGAACATCTGGTGCGCAATACATTCATCGGCACCAATCAGATCACCAACCAGTTGAAAGGCGCGTTGACGCAAGGCGCAAGCGGAGTACAGAAGATAGGTCAGTCTGCCGCCGGTGCAGCCAAAGGCGTTTTTAGTAAGTAGGATGATGAATCTGAATGAGCGTGACCTCGTCATTTTTAAAACTGACTTTACTTCCGGGCATCACGCCCCGGGTTGGAAGGCTTTTTTTTTCCGGATTCGATCACATAGCCTTGTTCATCGCCCAGGTTTATGTCTGCCTTAAAATACTGCCAAAAAACCATCCTTACCTGAACCCTGTCAATCATGGCCGCTATGGCATATTGAATGTGATGCGGGAAGCGAAAACGCATATCGTTTTTGACCGAAATCATATGGATCAGGTGGTGCTCTATTATACGATTATGCTCGGTTTTCTGATCCTGCTCGGCCAATTCATTATGATCATCGCCGCGATCGGTATTCATACGGCACAGGCCGTTCCGCTTCCCAATACATTTGCAGGGTTTTTTGTAACCGTAAATAACAAGACGGATATTGCCTTCAATATGATGGATCTTGTGTTCGGATTCCCGGGCATGTTCGATTCTTGCTCTATGGCGGCAGGGCCTGGATGCGCCACCTGGCGGACCGTAGGAATGACCCCTTTTCATACGGCCCTGCATACATTGTTTGAATTTTACAATGTCGGCCTGCTGGTGGTCGCCATTATTGTTTTTCTTTACCTTGTGGTAACGGTGATTGCCGAAACAGCTGAATCAGGTGAGCCATTTGGCCAGCGTTTCAATTCGGCCTGGGTTCCCTTGCGGCTGATTTTCGCCGTTGGCATGCTGTGCCCGCTGACCTTCGGCATGAACGGCGCACAGATTGCCACCATGCATGTCGCGAAACTGGGGTCCAGCGTTGCGACAAACGGCTGGCTCTATTTTTTAAATTCCCTTGGCGTGGATACGCCGCTTGGACGCAAGGATAGCCTAGTCGTTGTGCCAGAGCCGCCGTCATTGAACGGGCTTGTTGAATTTCTATTCGTAACCCGTGCCTGCGCCCATTACCAAACGATTATGTACGGCAGAACTATTAATGCGTATATGGTGGATGGCAACCGCGCGCAAGTTTATATGACGTATGGCGGCGCTTTTACGACAGATTTTGATGGGGCGCGGGCGTTTAGCAACAATCAGGATATTATCATTCGTTTCGGGGAGCAGTCGCCTGACTATTCAACAGAAAAGGGCAACGTCAAACCGATATGCGGCGAGATGCGAGATGGTTTTTCCTGTAACCGATGTAACCCTGCCCGGCCCGCTGGATATAGAACGCAATAATTTTATGCTGATCTGGCAGTTATGGACCGATCCGGCGAATGATCAGACGGCCTTGAATATAGCGCGGCGCTGGATTGCCAATGAAACGAGAAACCCGAATATGGACATACCGGCGGGCGGGGGAACAATTCCCGACTACGTCGAAGAAACCTTCAATTTCTTTAACACCAATACCGCAGCGCAAATACCCGCATCCAGGGCCGCGCAGATAGGGTCACCGGAATGGGACAGAAGGTTTGCGGAACTGGGGTGGGCAGGCGCCGCCATCTGGTATAACAAACTTGCGGAATTAAACGGAAGTTTTGTGACGGCCGTGCACAACATGCCGCGCGCAGCGAGATATCCTGAAGCCATGGAAGCCGTAGCGGAACAAAAGCGCGCAACGGATCAGCAGATCGATCCTGTCGACCGTTTCAAGCCGATCCGTGCAAACGGCGAAGCTATCGATCCCGACAACACGGACAATATTTACGAACAAATGGCGCTATACCAGGCGCAGCAAATGTGGCAGACCGGATATCAACAGCCGCAAAATATAAGCTTTCTGGATACGATCCAGGCCATTTTTGGCCTGCAAGATTTGTTTAACATGCGCAACAATGTGCGCGCCGGCGTCAATCCGCTGGCGCTTTTAACCGGGCTTGGCCGGGGACTGATTGAAAGTTCGATCCGAAATGTCGGGTATTCTTTTGGCGGGGGCGTCATGGGCGGCCTTGCCAACCTGATTGGTCTTGCGCCGCTGACCACGCTTGGCATTGGCGTTGCCAAATTCACGGTTCAGGTATCGCTGATCGCGATCCTGATCGGGGTCATCCTGTTTTATGTGATCCCGTTCCTTCCCTTTCTTTATTTCCTGTTTTCCGCGGGCACATGGATCAAATCATTGTTCCAGGCGCTGGTGGCCATGCCGCTCTGGGCATTGGCGCATATGAGTATCGATGGGGAAGGTTTGCCCGGACGATATGCGATGAACGGATATTTCCTGTTGCTGGAAGTTTTCATACGGCCGATCCTGATGGTTGCCGGCCTTCTGGGCGGGCTATTAATTTTCGGGGCGCAGGCGTTTATCCTTGATGAAGTATGGGATACGGTCACCACCAATTTGACAGGCGTGAATTATGCCGACATCGCACCGGATGCCGCTGTGGGCACGACCACTGGCACAGGGGTCGGCACGATTGCAGGCATTAGCGACACATTGAGCCATTTCTTTTTCACGATCATGTACACCATCGTCCTGTATATGATGGCGCTGTCCAGTTTTAAAATGGCCGATGCTGTGCCGGATAATATCATTCGCTGGCTGGGTGCAGGCCTCGACAGTTTTGGCCAGTTCGATCCAAACCCTGCAGAAAATGTAGTGGGTCGTATCACCGCCACTGCCAACTTTGTTACCAGCGCGACCAATCCGGTATCGCAGCTTCTTCTAAGAAACCAATGATTTTTAATTGGCTATGAAAGATAATTCCTTATCAAATGGCCGTCTCAGTCAATTTTCCCTTTTCGAAGGGGATATTGTGAACCGGGCGTTTGGCGCACTGGGTCTTGGCGGGCGCAAGCCGCTGGACCTGATCGGCCGCATGCTGGTGGTGATCGGGATTACCTGGGCGCCTATTGCGCTGATGTCCCTGTTCGTGGTGCTGCCGTCCGATGCGCAGCCGGCGCAAAGGTTCTTTTACGATTTTGCAGCCTATGCCCAGTTTTTCGTCGGCATCCCATTGTTTATTATCGCCGAGCGCATACTGTCCGAAAATATCCAGGAGGCGGCGCGGGATTTCCATGCCAGCGGGGTGATCGCGGCGGAAGATCGCCCTGCGCTGGATGTGATCGAACACGAGGTCAGCGCCGCCTCGCGCAAGCGTCTGCCGGATTTGATCTGTCTTGCCGTGGCGTTCGTGCTGGCGCTGATGACGATCGGGCCGGAACTGTTCTGGCATGACAGCCATATGGTGACGTGGCACAGTGTTCATACACCGCACGGCATGCGCCTGACGCCTGCCGGGGCATGGGAAATGCTGGTGGCGTTGCCGATCCAGATTTACTGGTGGGTCAGGTGGATCTGGAAGATCGGCCTGTGGTACTGGTATCTGAGCCGCGTTTCAAAGTTCCGACTGGTACTGGTGGCGTCGCATCCGGACCACACGGGCGGGATCGGTTTTTTGAGCGAAGTGCAGGCGAAATTCGCAATCATTATCCTGGCCTTTGCCTTCAGCAATATCGTTTCGACGATTGGCTATAAAATCGCTGTGGAGCATGCGCCGATCGATCTGCCGCCTGTCTGGGGGCCGGTGGTCGGGTTTGCCATTGGCGCGCCGCTGCTGTTCCTTTCGCCGCTGCTTTTATTCACGCGGCAACTGGCCCGTACCAAAAAGCGGGCACTGGGACAATTCCGGGATAAGGCAATGGCGGCCGCGCTGCGCGCGGAACAGCAATGGCTGACCACGCCCGCGAGCGAGGAGACGGAAGCCAGCGCTCGTGCGGAGTTGGCACAGGTCAATCTGATGACCAGTTTTTATGACCGTATTCACGGTATGCGCGTGGTGCCGTTCGATCTGCGCTCGGCGGGGCAGCTGATCGGTTCGGCGGTCGGCCCGATGATACCGCTTCTGCCTTATTTCGTGAAACTGCCAGAACCATGGCAGGAGATTCTTGAGGCTATGACGAAGTGGTTGCCGCATTAAGATGGCAGGCTGACGCGGCGCTTTATTTCTTCCAGAAATTCGTCAAACTCCGTGCGTTTTTTAAATCCGGCGGAGGTGATGTTGTGTTGTTTGCCGCCCTGGTGAATGGTCACGACGCGCACGCTCCGCATAGATGACAGAGTCATGTTGTTGATTTCGCTGTAAAGGATGGATACGCGGTTTTGTCCTTTGGGGAAGCTGATGCCGCGCTCACTCAGGCGCAATTCGGGGACGACCAGAAAAGAGATGATAAAAGCATATCCGCACAAAAGGGCGATGCAAAGCGACCCTGCGGCCAGCATCCAGTACAGCACCGTGGCCTGCCCGGCATTCAGCGGCAGGATGTGGTTGATGACCAGCCCGCCATGGGGCGACATGGCTTTACGGGCAAGGAAATGAGCGGCGCCGACAAGGCAGACAAAGCTTGCGAAGGTGACGGTTTTTGAGATTCTGTAGATATAGACTTTATCCGAAACGGGGGCCATGATTATGCATCCGAATAATCGCCCACCAGAACCTCGCGCTTGCCGGTCGGGCTGGCTTTCGTGATCACGCCCTGGCGTTCCATTTCTTCAATGATGCGGGCGGCGCGGTTGTAGCCGATCTGAAGGTGGCGCTGAATGAAGCTGGTGGAGGCTTTACGTTCGCGGGCGACGATGGCGACGGCCTGGTCGTAGAATTCATCGACGTCGGAGCCGCTTGATTCACCACCGCCGAACAGTGCACCCATGACTTCGGAGTCGCCGTAATCGCCGCCTTCGGTGATATCGTCAAGATAGGCGGGTTCGCCCTGGGTTTTGAGGAAAGCAACGACCTGTTCGACATCTTCGTCCGACACAAAGGGTCCATGAACGCGCTTGATCTGGCCGCCGGGAGCCATATAGAGCATGTCGCCCATGCCGAGCAGTTGTTCCGCACCGCCTTCGCCGAGGATGGTGCGGCTGTCGATTTTGGAAGTGACCTGGAAGGAGATCCGGGTCGGGAAGTTGGCCTTGATGACGCCGGTGATGACATCTACAGAAGGACGCTGTGTTGCCATGATCAGATGGATGCCCGCAGCGCGCGCCATCTGCGCCAGGCGCTGGATGGCGTTTTCAACGTCTTTGCCCGCCACCAGCATCAAATCGGCGAATTCATCGACGATGACGACGATATAGGGCAGTTCGTTCATATCCATCGGCTGTTCTTCATAAACCGGCTTGCCTGTTTCAGGATCGAAGCCAGTCTGGACCTTGCGCATCAGCGTCTCGCCCTTTTTACGGGCTTCGGCGAGGCGGGCATTGTAGCCGTCGATATTGCGGACACCGAGGCGCGACATGGAGCGATAGCGGTTTTCCATTTCAGCCACGGCCCATTTCAGGGAGACAACGGCCTTGCCGGGTTCGGTGACGACGGGGGACAGAAGATGCGGGATATCTTGATAAACCGAGAGCTCGAGCATTTTTGGGTCGATCATGATAAAGCGGCATTTTTCCGGCGGCAGGCGGTAGAGCAGGGACAGGATCATGGTGTTGACGGCAACCGACTTGCCCGAACCCGTGGTGCCCGCGACCAGAAGATGCGGCATTTTGGCGAGGTCGGCGATGACGGGCGCGCCGCCGATATCCTTGCCCAGAATCAGGGGCAGGGCGGCCTTTGAATTCTGAATAGTATCGGTCTCCAGCAGTTCGCGCATATAAACGGTCTGTCGCTTTTTGTTCGGCAGTTCGATGCCGATGACGTTGCGGCCCGGCACTACAGCAGAACGGACTGACACAGCCGCCATGGAG
Organism: Alphaproteobacteria bacterium; assembly: GCA_044220535.1. Taxonomy (GTDB): domain Bacteria; phylum Pseudomonadota; class Alphaproteobacteria; order Micavibrionales; family Micavibrionaceae; genus JBDHTS01. The sequence goes on from JBGAQU010000041.1 coordinate 16,821, forward strand.
CGCGCAATATCGTCGGACAGCGAAATCACGCGGGATGTTTTGGTGCCTGGCGACGGTTCCAGTTCGTACAACGTGACGACCGGGCCGGGATGGATGCTCATGATATCGCCGGTGACGTTGAAATCATTTAAAACCTGCTGCAGCATGCGGGCGTTTTTCTGCAGGGCCGCTTCGTCGGGTTTGATCTCCGTGACGGTCTCCGGCACTTCCTGCAGCAAATCGAGCGGCGGAAATTCCCATTCCTCATCGCTTTCGGATGTCAGGGCCAGTCGGGTTTGGCGCGTCTTGCCGTCCGCCGGTTTTTTCTGTTTCGCCTTGCCGGGGTTGACGACGCGAATAATGGAATCGGCAATCGGGGTTTTCAGGAAGCCCGGCATGGATGACGCAGTTTCATCTTCCTCCTCGTCTTCTTCATCATCCCCATCACCTTCGTCTTCGGAGTCTTCGTCTTCATCAGCTTCCAACTCAGGTTCTTCTGCGGCTTTACGGACGCGCGGGGCGCGGGCGGGGCGGATATAATCGGCATCGCCGTAATGGCGCACCCAGGCATAGGCGATCAGCGCCTGGTTCCAGGACCAGTTGCCGATATCGGACAGCATATTGCCCGCGAAGGCAAAAGCCTGCCCCAGTTCTTCTCGGGTGACGGCGCAGGCGCCGAGCAGAGCGAGAACCGCAACAATACCGCATAAAACCGCAGCGTAGCTGTTGGCCCAGGCGCCTGCAAAACCGAAGGGCAGTGCGGCCGTGTTCAGCAGCCAGGTGCCGCCGCTGCCGCCCGCCCAGGGATAGACCATCCATTCACCGGCAGGGATTCGCGCCAGACATGCGGAGGCCGTAAGGCAGGCGATGATCAGGCACGCCGTGCGCAGCCATGCGGGCTGCAGCAATTGCCTGCGGAAAATACGCACCGACCAGACAGCGAAAACAATGGCAAAGACCAGTCCGCCAAGGCCCAAAGTCTGCAGCAAAGCGTCGGAGGCATAAGCACCTGGCCGCCCCATCCAGTTGCCGATATGCGTGGCCGTGGTCGCCATGTTGAAAGACGGATCGCCATGGTGATAGGTCAGCAGGGCAAGGAACAGGAAGCAGCCAGCGCCCATCAAAGTCAGCGCGGCCAGGTCGATGACGCGGCGGGCGATGAAAATCTTCACCCCTTCCGGCACCATGCCGTTTCGGTCGCTTTTCTTTTTGCGGACGACTTTGGAATACTGGCCCATGGAGATTTTGCCTGCGCGGTGAAAACAAAGGAAACGCCGGGCTTTATTGTAAAGGTCCGGGCAGGTTCTGACAAGCGAACAGCATTAACGAGTTGTTAAGGTTTGGGGCGCTACCGTTCATGGGTAGGGCGAATCACTTACTGCGTACCGAATGGTCCTGTTTTCCCATTTAAAAACGGATAGGAAAGGAAACGCGATGGCTCCCGGCATGGCCCCCAGAACGGCTGACAGCATGCACCCTGATACGGAATTCACCATTTACACATTTCAGGCCGGGCAGCACCCGGATTGCGCCTGCCAGTGGCATCGCCATGAATCAACGACCGATATGGGGCAGGCGCTGGGCGTGGCGCAGACTTTATACGATACGGGGAAATACAGCCGGATAGAGGTGCGCCGCCGTCATTTCGACGACCGCGCCTGCCGCATGACCGATACGGTGCTGAAAAATTACCAGGATAAAGGGCTGGTGGGTTTTAACACCATGACCATCCTGATGTTTGCGTTTTTGTGCGGCATTACGGCGTTTGCCGTGATCGGCTGGCTGGTCTGAATTTACTGGTCGGGCAGAACGCCGGTCGGGTCCTGTTCCAGCAGGGCCGCCACCTGTTCGAAGACATCGGCGTTTTCCGTCATCTGGTCCCTTAAAGGTTCGTTCTGGCTGCCCAGCGTTCGGAAAAAGGACGCGGCGTCGCGCAGCAAACGGGCACCTAGGTCGGCATGGGTGGGCATTGATTTATCCTGGCTGTCCGGGCTTTGGAGGTGATGGCGGACACGGGCATGGAGATGGTTTTGGGCATGGCTCAGGAGGAAATTCTGTGATGGGCCAGTAACCAAATTGTTCACTCAATTTCATAAGATACCCCTGTTATTTATTCGTATATAAGCTTTAAACTACAAAACTGACTTTATTGTCAATTTTTGCCTTCTAGACTTCTTTATTCCGAAAGGCATGGGCTGGATATGTACCCAATAGCCGCACTTCACGGCCGAAAAACGCGAGTTCTTCCAGCGCCAGCCTCAGGCCCGGGCTTTCTGGATGGCCTTCGACGTCGCAGAAGAATTGCGCAGCCTGAAAATGTTCATCCACGTAAGATTCCAGCTTTGTCATGTTGATGCCGTTGGTAGCAAAACCGCCCATGGCCTTGAACAATGCTGCGGGAATGTTGCGGACGCGGAAGACGAAGCTGGTGATCAGTTTGGCTGCAGGATCGTAGGGCGGAATTTTATGGTCGCGCGATAAAACGATAAAGCGGGTGGTGTTATGATCCGCATCCTGGATATCGTTGATCAGGATATCGAGGCCGTAAATTTGTGCAGCCAATTCAGAGGCGATGGCGGCATGGGTTTTATCGCCGCGTTCTGCAACATCGGAAGCCGCGCCCGCCGTATCGGCATGGACATGGGCCTTCAGCTTCAGTTTTTTGATCATGGCGCGGCATTGGGGAATGGCGTGGATATGGCTGTGCACATCCTTTAAATCTTCGATCTTCGCCCCTTTCGGGGCCATCAGCGCGTGGCGGATGGGCAGGAAATGTTCCGCAACGATATACAGGCCGCCGCGCGGCAGGAGATGATGTACGTCGGCGACGCGGCCCGCCAGGGTATTGTCCACCGGGATCATGGCGAGGTCGGCCGTGCCGTCCTGCACCGCGCGGAACGCATCCTCAAACGCGTCGCAGGGCAGGGTGCCCATGCCGGGGAAGGCCTGCCTGCAGGCAATATCGGAATAGGCGCCGTGGAAGCCCTGGAAGGCGATTTTAGGCATGGTCTGTATTCACTCAAAGCATTACAGGATTTATAAATATGCCGAAGCAGGCTTTTATATATCAGATTGTTCGGCGGGTTTGAATGGATTTTTTGCATAATGATGACATCTTAAATTTACCTTTGGATTCAATGCCGGACTGATTGACTGAGGACCGTCTATATGCGATTGAAATGAAGCGTCTAAAACAGATTCCATGAGTTGACGGATATCCTTTCATGAATGACCTGAATTTCAACAAGATTTTTGCAGCTTTGCTGGTCGCGGGCATCACCGCCAGCCTGTCCGGTTTTGTGGCATCGAAGGTGTTCCATCATGAAAAGCTGGAGAAAAACGCCTATCAGATCGAAGGCGTCGTCAGCACCGGAGGCGGCGCGCCCGCTGCCGCGGCCCAGCCTGAGCCGATCCTTGACCTGATCGCCTCCGCCGACGTGGCGCAGGGGCAGAAAATCGCCAAGGTGTGCGCCAGCTGTCACAGCTTCGACAAGGGCGGCCCGAACGGTATGGGGCCTGACCTATTCGGCGTGGTCGGGCGCGCGAAAGGCAGTCATGAAGGATTTGCCTATTCCGACGGCATGAAGAAAAAGGGCGGCAACTGGGACTATGAGGACCTGAACCACTTCCTGTGGAAGCCGAAATCCTATGTCGAAGGCACGAAGATGACCTTCGCGGGCCTGAAAAAGCCGGAAGAGCGGGCGGCCGTGATCGCATGGCTGCGCACCCTGTCCGACAGCCCGAAAGCCGCACCGTCTGCGGCGGATATCGCGGCGGAGAAAGCCGCGCTGGCGCCAGCTGACGCAGAGAAAAAACCTTTAGACGGTAAAGATGCAACATCCGCCGTACCGGAAGGCCATGCCGGAACCGGCGCGCCGCAAAGCAGCGATAGCGTCAAACAGGGCACCAAGGCGGAGGAGGGCACACCCCGCACGCCAAGCGAAAGCGCGGATGATAAAGCCAAGGCCGATAAATCAGCCACAGCGCCAAAAGACGTCAAGATCGTTCCGGCTGACAAGCATACGAAAGAAGAGAGCAAATAGCTTTCTTTACCGGGCGTTATTGATAACGCCCGGTTCTCTCAGTGCACAGGCATGTGCAATTGCATCTTTTTCTTTTGCGGTTCTGCAGGTACAGGCGCCGGCGCTGTTCCATCCTGACTGCCTGGATAAAATACGCCCCGTACGCGCCCGCCGCCTTCTGTGCTTCCCCCATGCATACGGCTGACATTGGTGGTCAGGTTCACATCGGCGCTGTCACCTTCAAGAATATTAGGTCCACGCTTGATCACAACATGGCCGGTAATGGTTGCCACAGTGGTGGCGGCATCATACGTACCCTGGTCGCCCTGAAGCGTTTCCGTTGGTGTTGTAATGGTAACACCGCCCGTTGCCTCCAGCTTTGAAAGTTTGCGTGTATGTGCCGCAGGATCGTCCACAAATACGGCGGATAATGTCTGGGCGTCGATGGTGTCTTCGCCTTTAACCGCGCGGGCCTGGCCGACCGCATTCAGCCGCCCCTGGGTTACCCAGTATTCAAAACGGTCGCGTGCCGTCACAGATTGACCGGGGGAGGAGAGTTTCAGCGCCTGACCGGTCATGGTGGCGAGGCCCTTATCCACCTCATACACCGCCTTGTCGCCTTCGGCTGTGC
>JBGAQU010000042.1:0-21584 GCA_044220535.1 Alphaproteobacteria bacterium
TTTTGTCTATTATGCTGCAGCAGCCAGATTGCCCATGTCGAGCAATTGCTGCGCGTCGAACCCGCCCGTCCCGCCTACAATTGTAGCCAGCGTCACAAAATCCGTGCCCTGCCCGTCTGCATTGATATCCATACGGACATCGGAACCCTGCTGCGTCAGGCGCACGAAATCATTGATCATATCTGTCAGCGGATCAAATCCTTCGAGGATATGGGAGATGTCTATAATATCCCCGCCCGCACCGGCGGTGAAATCATGCACTGTATCTACCCCGTCACCCAAATTGGAAAACAGGAAACGGTCGGCGCCTTCCTCGCCGTACAGATCGTCATTGCCGCTGCCGCCGTTCAGGATATCGTCACCTGCGCCGCCATAGAGTATATCGTTGCCCGCGCCGCCCTCCAGAACATCGTTATCCTGAATAGCCAAATACTGCACCGACTGAGAGGAAATCTGAAGATTGAAAACTGCATCATCGAAATCCGCGTCACCCCAATTATAAAGATCCTCAAAGCCGATACGCAGCGTGCCGGTATCGTTGGCGGATGCAAGTCCGGAAACCATATGAACCTGATCATCAGTATTCAGATTATAATCACCGCCTCGTTCACTGCTATGATAAATATGGCCCTGCAGAACCATATCACCGCTGCCGTGACCATCATTATAAACCAAGCTGACGGCATTTCCATCGTCTCCGACGGCTGCTTCACGCTGATCCGCCTGATGGTAATGATAAATAAATTGCAGACTGCCGTCATTAAAATCATAACGATTTGATGCATTCTTATTGAGCCGGTAACCATCCGCTATAATAAAAAATCCAAGATCAGTACCTGCGGTTACATCAAACGAAAAAGTGGCGCCCGCACTTACTGCGTGAAGATTTTCCCAAGCTATACGGACATTGCCGATACTCCCGTCTGCCGCAATATCGTAGACGCCGACCATATTATAATATCCTGCATGGGATTCACCCAGCGTGATCGTGGCCGTTGAATCAAAATGGATCGAAAGGTCGCCCGGCGCAACGCCGAGTGTTTCCATGTGTTGTAAATACTGTTTTTCCATGAGCGGCGGAAACACGGTATCATCACTGAAATCCTTGTCGTAGGTAACGCTCTGGAATACACCGCTGACACTTGCGTTCGGCCCGCCGCGCAGGATATCGTTACCATTGCCGCCAATCAGATGATCATTGCCGATGCCTCCGTAAATGGAATCGTCGTTATCCCCGCCATCCAGCGTATCATTGCCTGCGGACGACCAGATCGTATCGTTACCGGCCTCGCCCAGAATTTTAATGTCGCCATAGCTATGGTTGGGATCGGTCAGGTCGATCACGTCATTACCCGCGCCCGCACGGATTTCTTCAATATCGATCAGGCGCAGCGGCGTGGCGTCTGGATGTCCGGACGTCACAGGATCCCACAGCCTGAACACATCGGATGCCGCCGTCATGGTCAGCGTGTCATATCCGGCTCCGCCGTCAAATACATCGGACGATACGAAAAGGCCGGTGACACTGGCCGTTTCACCGGTGCCGCCAACGCCGGACGAACCGTCATTGGTAACGGAAGCCGGGCCGGAAATGGAATCGAAAGTAAAAATCAGGGAATCATTGTCGTTGCCGCCATGCAGGATATCGCGTCCCGATCCGCCGTTCAGCGTATCCATTCCATCGCCGCCATAAATCAAATCGTCGTCTTCATTGCCGTTCAGAATATCGTTGCCGGGGCCGCCATTGATGTTGTCATTCCCTGATCGGCCATTGATCGTGTCATTGCCGATATTGCCCCACAACACGTCGCTGGCGCCGCCGCCATCGATCGACACGTCGCCCAAAATTTCCGTAGCGTCAGCCAGGATGACAACGTCACCGCCTTCACCCGCGATAATCCGTTCAATATTGGCGAATTTGATTTGTGAGTTCAGAATCAGGAACATTGCGTCGCCGATATTGCTCATCAGAAGCGTATCGGTCCCGCCCATACCGTCATAGCTTAAAGACGATGAGTTGTAATCGTCATCAATCAGCACCTCGGTGCCATCATAAGGATTGGTCAATGTCGTGCTGAGATGGGAAACGCTGCCAACGAACAGCAGAACGTCATTCCCGGAAGTGCCATTGATATCGGCCATAAACGCTTCCCCTTATCTGCGCCTGTCCGGCCTCTGACCGAAAAACAGGCGTCCCTTGCTATCCCCACTATCCTTAAGCATGCACGCAAATTGTTAATTTTTTATATAAAATTTTACCTAATGTATTATCATTTCAATATAATACAATAAAATCAGTATCTTGATAAAATTCACAAAATAAACACAAGAGTTAAAATAGCAGTTGGACAGGCTTATTAATTCGTCTTTTTGATAGCTTGGCGTTGCAAAAACTTCTTTGACTTTGATCCGCGCAGGGCGTACCCCATGGATATCTATCTATCCCAAAACTCTTCAGGCACCCCATGCGACCAAACGGACTGAATCCGCATTATGCCTTGAAAGGCGACCTGACAACCGGCGCCATACCCGCCCTGCTTGTCCGCATGACCGTGCCGATGATCTGGGGGCTTTTTGCGCTGATCAGCCTGCAGCTTGCAGACATGTATTTTATTTCACGCACAGGCACAGAGCCGCTGATCGCCATCGGCTTCACCTTTCCCGTGACTATGATCATATTAAGCCTGGCCGTCGCCATGGGCATTGCCACATCCTCACTGGTGTCCCGGCGCATCGGTGAAGGCGATATGGACGGGGCAAAGCGCATGGCGACCCACGCCGTGATCATCGCGGCCATTGCTGGCTTGTTGATCACATGCGTCGGTATTCCGTCCATCGATCCGTTATTCCGCAGCATGGGCGCAGATGGCAACGTGCTGGCGGGCATAAAAGATTTCATGACCATCTGTTATGCGGGATCCGCCTTTATGACGGTATTGATGGTCGGCAACGCTGCATTGCGCGCGACCGGCGATACGAAATCACCGGCCCTGATCCTGATCGGCTGTGCGATCATCAACGTTATCCTTGATCCGATCCTGATTTTCGGCCTGGCCAGCATGCCGCCGATGGGTCTGTGGGGCGCGGCTTTGGCCAATGTCATTTCAACGGCGCTTGCCGCCTGCACGGGCTTGTATGTCCTGACAATGCGCCGCCGCCTGGTCGTGCGCACGCATTGCAATTTTAAATCCTTCGGTGAGTCGTTAAAAAAATTCCTGATCATCGCCCTCCCGGTCGGCATTGCCAATATCATGCAACCCGCCGTGAACACGGCACTGACCGGCATGATGGCGCGGTTCGGCCATGAAGGCGTTGCCGCCTATGGCATCGCTGCCCGGGTGGAAGCATTCACTTTCATTATTATCATGGCGCTCGCCACCGGCATGGGACCGATTATCGGCCAAAACTGGGGCGCGGGCAAAATGGACAGGGTGCGCGAAACCTTGAAAGCCGCCTTCACCTTCGTCATCGCCTGGTCGCTTCTGATATCCCTATTTCTCGCCCTGTTCGGCCAATATGTTGCACAGCGCTTCACCAGCGATCCCGAAGTCGTGCGCCATGCCGTATTGTATTTCTGGGTCGTGTCATCGACCTATGCCTTCGGTAATCTGGTACACGGCTGGGCCTCTGCCTTCAACGCCATGGGCATGCCGGAAAAATCCTTCATTATGATCGTGGCGCGGCTCCTCGCCTTGACCTTGCCGTTGGCAGCCATCGGCGCCCATTTTTATGGAACACTTGGAATCTTTGCAGGCATCGCCATCGCCAATGTCATTTGCGGCGCGCTGACCCATGCCTTATGCTGGCGCATCATGCGGCGGCGTGAACAAAACCTGATTCAGGCTGTGGCATAAACTCTTTCATTACGCGCCTGATGCGGTAAGATAGGGCAATCGACCGTCCCTCTTTCGTCCCAAAAAGGAGGCTCTGCCCATGGATCATGGAACCACATCCGCCGCGCTGACCCAAATCGCCATCGTCATGGCTGCCGCCTTTGCAGGCGGCGCGCTGGTACGGCGCCTGAACCAGCCTGTGCTGGTCGGCTATATTCTGGTCGGGCTCCTGCTCAGCCCATCGGTCCTCGGCGTTGTTTCGGACCAAGGTGAAATATCCTTCCTCGCCGAACTCGGCATTCTTCTGCTGATGTTTGTCATTGGGATGGAACTGGATGCCCGCCGTTTTGCCGAAGTCTACAAAGTCGCGATCAGTACGGCGCTATTGCAAATCGGGGCCAGCCTTCTGGTGATGGCATTGATTGGCTATATACTGGACTGGACGCCCGCGCGGATCGTTATTTTCGGCTTCGCCCTGTCGTTAAGCAGCACCGCCGTCGGCATCAAGCTGCTGGAGGATATGGGCAAGCTGCACAAACCGGTCGGCAACACCGCCATCGGTATTCTGGTGGCGCAGGATCTGGCGCTGATCCCCATGCTGCTGATCGTCGGTTCCCTGCAGGCGGAGGGCGGATTCGATACATGGGGCCTGGTCCGCCTGGGCGTTGCGATTTTCGTCCTCGGCGGATTGCTGTTCGGCATGTCCCGCCATGGCTGGACGCTGAAGGATATCGCACCGTCCTGGATGCATTGGCCCGCCTTCCGCAGCGATGACCAGCGGGCGCTGGCGGCTATGGCCTTCTGCTTCGCCGCCGCGGCATTGGCGGGCGTCCTGGGTCTTTCCGCCTCGTATGGAGCATTTTTATCCGGCCTTTTGATCGGCAGCACGGCGCAAAGCCACGCCTACGAAAAACAGATCAAACCGCTCTTCGATCTTCTGATCATGGTCTTTTTCATTTCCGTCGGCCTGATGCTCGACCTTGATTTTATCATTCGCAACATCCTGACGATCCTGCTGCTTCTCGGTACGCTGATGGTGATGAAGACGTTCTCCAATATTTTTATCCTGTCAAAGCTCGGCCTGTCACGCCGTTCGGCCTTCCTGATCGGCACATCGCTGGGCCAGATGGGTGAATTCTCTTTCGTTCTGGCGGCGCTGGGCCTGTCGATGGGCGCGATTTATTCGGAGGAATACAAGCTGATCGTGGCGCTGATCGCCTTCAGCCTGATCATGACCCCGCTGTGGATGTTCACGCTGCAACGTATGCACTTCATCCATAAAACAGAACCCACCTCGCCGGAACCGCCAAAGCCCCATGGGGATTTGATATGATTCCGCTGCGCCATCTCAAACAATACAGACAAAAATCCCGCCATTCGCCGCCCGGCTCCGCCCCAGGTACTCTGATCACGCCGGACAACGCACTGCCCACGGTCATGCACGCCATGGCCTATGGCCCGGACGGCTATGTCGAGCAGGGCATCGAAACGCCGGACGACATCAAGCCGCTGATGGAAAAATGGCCGGTGGTCTGGGTCAATATCGATGGCCTGGGATCCAAGGATGTCATCGAAAAACTGCGTGAATTGTTCAACCTGCACCCGCTGGCGCTGGAAGATGTTATGAACGCCTATCAACGCCCGAAGGCGGAAGAATATGGCGACATTGCTTTCCTGATCATGCACATGGCGCGTATCAACGACAAGCGACTGGTCATCGAACAGATGAGCGTGTTCATGGGCCGCAATTTCGTCCTGACCTTTCAGGACAGGCCCGGCGATTGTCTGAACCCCTTGCGCGAACGCATCCGCCGCGGCACGGGCCGCCAGATCCGGTCTGCCGGAACGGATTACCTTACCTATTCCCTTCTTGATTCGGTCGTCGATAGTTACTTCCCTGTCCTTGAACATTACGGCGAATGGATCGACCGGCTGGAGGATGAGGTGATTTTCAAACCCGTCCGCGCCACCATCGAACGCATCCACTTGATCAAGCGTAAATTGAACCGCCTGCGCCATGCCATCTGGCCGATGCGGGAAATGATCAGTGGTTTTTCAGCCCGCATCCATGGCGTTACCGATCAGACACGGCTTTACTTACGCGACTGCGCCGACCACCAGATGCAGATCCTGGACCTGATGGAGACCGACCGCGAACGCGCATCGAGTCTGATCGACATTTATCTGTCCAGCATCAGCAATCGCATGAACGAGATCATGAAGGTTCTGACCATCATCACCACGATTTTCATTCCCTTAAGCTTTATTTCCGGTGTTTATGGAATGAACTTTGATACATCCAGCCCGTGGAACATGCCCGAACTGCACTGGCATTACGGATATCCGATTGTTTTAAGCATTATGGCGCTGATCGCCTTGTGCCTGGTCATTTATTTTAAGAAGCGTGGCTGGATCGGCCTTAATAATCCCTAAATTTGCCATGATTGTACGTTTAATAGAGGGCGTTCCAAACCCCTATAGGAGACTATTTATGACATTTAAGACCCTTTTGACGACCGCAGCTGTTGCCGCTTTGCTCACAAGCGCTTCCTTCTCGGCACGCGCTGAAGAAGCAAAACATGACGCTGTGAAGACCGAAGCTGCTGCCACTGCGGAAGCTGCCCCCGCTGCTGAAAAAACAGCTGAAGCAAAAGAAGCGAAAACCAGCAAGGCAACCACCGACTTCGTGAAAAAAGCCGCTGTCGCCAACCAGTTCGAAATCGACTCCAGCAAACTGGCCCTGGAAAAATCCCAGGATGCTGACATCAAAACCTTCGCCCAGAAAATGGTCGACGATCACACCAAAGCCGGTGAATCCTTCACCGCTGCCGTGACCGAAGGCAAAGTTGACGCTGCCCTGGTTCCTGCGAAACTGGACGCCAAGCATCAAAAAGAACTGGACAAACTGTCCAAGGCTGATGCGAAAGACTTCGACAAGGATTACCTGAAAGCACAGAAAGACGCGCACAAAGACGCCATCGCCCTGTTCAAAGGCTACTCCGAAAAAGGCGACAACGAAGCCCTGAAAACCTTCGCAACCAACACCCTGCCGACCCTGGAAGGCCACCAAACCGAACTGGAAGGCCTGAAGAAGGAAGAAAAAGCAGAAAAAACCAACTAATCTCTGGTTTTGCTTTTAAGAATACGCGGCCCTACGGGCCGCGTATTTTTTTTAAGAGAAAATTTTTAAACGCGAAGACCCGAAGGACCGAAGAAAATCAAAACTTCGGTCCTTCGGGTCTTCGCGTTTTAGATTAAACATCAGATAGTTTTATCCTCGTGATGATGCACTGCAGCCTTCTTATTGCCGCGCTCGGAAATACTGGCCACCAGCTTGAAAAACATCGGGATGAACAGCGTAGCGACAAACGTCGCCGCCAGCATCCCGCCGATAACGCCTGTACCCACCGCGTGGCGGCTGCCTGCACCGGCACCCGAAGAAATTGCCAGCGGGATGCAGCCCATCATAAAGGACAGCGATGTCATGATAATGGGGCGGAAACGCAATCGCGCGGCTTCCAGCGCGGCTTCGGCAATCGTCACATCACCGTGCCGCAGTCGCATCATCGCGAATTCCACGATCAGGATCGCGTTTTTTGCAGACAGGCCGATCAGCGTGATCAGCCCTATCTGAAAGTACAGGTCGTTGTTAAGGCCCCGCAGCCAGATGGCAAGAATTCCGCCGCACACCGCGAACGGCACAGCCGTCAGCACGGCAAAAGGCAGGGTCCAGCGTTCATATTGTGCGGCCAAAATCAGCACGATCATGATAATGCCGAAGGCAAAACCGATCGTGCCGGACCCCGATGCCGCTTTTTCCTGATAGGACGATCCCGTCCATTCCAGCGTAAACCCGTCCGGCAGGTTTTCCTTCGCCAGCCGTTCCATCGCCGCCAGCGCCTGACCCGAACTGAATCCCTGTTTCGGGTCGCCCGTCACTTTCGCGGAGGTAAAGCTGTTAAACCGCTCCACCAGATCCGGCCCCGTCACGGTGCGGATGCTGATCAGCGTGTCGAGCGGGATCAGGTTGCCGGAATTGGAGCGTACATAAACATGCCGCAGATCATCCGGTGATTTCCTGAACGCCTCATCCGATTGCAGGCTGACGCGGAAATTCCGGCCATACAGATTGAAATCGTTGACATACAGGCTGCCGAAGGTCGCCTGCATGGTCGCATAGATCTGGTCGATCGGCACACCCAGTGACAAAGCCTTGTCCCGATCGAGGTCGATGAAATATTGCGGCGTGCCATCATTGAATGTGGTGCGGACGTTCTGTAGCTCGGCGCTTTTATTGGCGGCATCTGTCAGCTTCGCGGTGACGGCGGACAATTCGCTGAACGACGCGCCCTTGCGGTTCTGGATATACCCTTCAAACCCGCCGGTCAGGCTCATCCCCATAATCGGCGGCGGATTGAAGGCGAAGGCCATGCCGTCTTTCAAATCCATGCCCAGGCCCATGAATTTCATGGCAATCGACTGCGAATCCTCGCCCGGCTTCGTCCGCTGCGACCAGTCTTTCAGCATGATGAAAGATACGCCGCCGCTGGTCTTCGGACCGCCAGACATGATATCAAACCCGGCAAAGGTCACCAGTGAATCCGTCTCCGGCTGCTGCATCACGCGCTGCGACACCACATCCGTGATCGCCGTGGTGCGCGAGACCGATGCCGCAGGCGGCAGCATATACGCCATGATGATAAAGCCCTGGTCTTCTTCCGGCACAAGCCCTGCAGGCACGCGCTGGAACAATACCCATGCCCCGCCCAGCATCATCCCGCACAAGACAAGGCCGATCACGACATGGCGCAGGAAAAACGAAATGCCATGCATGTAAAAATCGGTCAGCTTGCCGAAGGCCGTATTGAATATTCGGAAGGGCAGGGCAGCCCGGTCATCTTCCTTATGTTTCAAAATGACCGCGCACAGGGCAGGCGTCAGGGTCAGCGCCACGAAACCGGATAAAACCACCGCCAGCGAAATCGTTACGGCGAACTGCCGGTACATCTGCCCCGTCATGCCACCCAGAAACGCGACCGGCAGAAACACCGAAGACAAAACAAATACGATGGCGATGACAGGACTTGTCACCTCTCTCATCGCCTTGATCGCAGCGTCCTTGGGCGACAAATGCTGCTCACGCATAATGCGCTCAACATTTTCGATCACAATAATGGCGTCATCCACCACAATGCCGATGGCAAGCACCAGACCGAACAATGTAAGCAAGTTGACGGAAAACCCGAGCAAATATAGCCCGGCCAGTGTGCCGATGATCGAAATTGGCACGGCCAGAACCGGAATCACCGTCGCCCGCGCATTCTGCAAAAAGATAAAGATCACGACCGTGACCAGGAAAATCGCCTCGATAAAGGTTTTCACGACCTCTTCAATTGAAATCTCAACAAAGCGCGTCGTATTGAACGGGATCGCATAGCTGATACCGGATGGGAATCGTTTCGCCAGCTCCTTCATTTTCTCTTCAACACGCAGCGATGTTTCCACCGCATTCGCGCCGGGCTGCAAAAACAGGCCGATCGGCACCGCTGCCTTGCCATTGAAGGTCGCGTTGAAGCTGTAATCCTGCGCGCCCAATTCCACCCGCGCCACATCTTTCAGGCGCAAGGCCGATCCATCCGGTGCCGCGCGCAGGATGATATTGCCGAACTCTTCCGGCGTTGACAGACGCCCTTCCGTCATCACGTTATAAGTGAAAGGCTGCTTTTCTTTTAAGGGTTCGGATCCGAATTCCCCTGCCGCGAAGGCTTCGTTCTGCGTGCCGATGGCCGCTTGCACATCCGCTGGCGTCAAATTGTATTGTGCCAGCTTGTCCGGATACAGCCAGATGCGCATCGAATAATCTTTCGCGCCGAACAGCTGCGCATTGCCGACGCCCGGCACGCGCTTCAATTCGTCGATCACGTTCAGCAGCGCGTAATTGCTGACAAACACGGAATCATAGCGGTCGGTGGTCGAGGACATGGTGACAACCTGCATGATGTTGCTCGAACTCTTGACCACGCTGACGCCCAGCGTCCGCACCAGGGAAGGCAACCGCGGCTCCGCCTGTTTCACGCGGTTATTGACGTCGATGGCGGCCTGCGACGGATCGGTTCCGATCTGAAAACTGACCCGGATCGTCGCAACACCGGTCGCCGTGCTGGTCGACGTCATATACAGCATGTTCTCAACGCCGTTGATCTGCTGCTCCAGGGGGGCAATCACGGCGTTGGCGACGGTTTCGGCGCTGGCGCCTGGATAGGTCGCCGTCACCTGGATTTCCGGCGGGATGATATTCGGGTACTGCTCCACCGGCAGGCCGCGCATCGCCATCAGGCCGCCAAGCAGCAACACCAGCGACAGAACGGTCGCGAAGACGGGGCGATGGATAAAGAAGCCTGAAAAATTCACTGTGCCTGTTCCTTTGCCGCCGGAGCCTGTGCAGGATCGGCCTGCGGCGCAGCAGGCTGTCCTGGCGCTTGCTGCATTTGTCCCGCCGGTTTCGGCTGTTCCGGATTGACCGGCATGCCCGGGATCACTTTGATCACGCCCTTGGTGATCACCTTGTCACCCGGCTGCAGCCCGCTTTGCACTATCCATTGATCTTTCAGCTGCGCCAGCGTTTTAACGGGCGCGACCATCGCGGTGTTTTTATCGCCAAGCTTATAGACGAAAGCCCCTTGCGGCCCCTGCATCACTGCATCCTGCGGCACCAGCAACGCGCCGTGGCAAACCAGCCCCTGCAACGCCACGCGCACGAACTGTCCCGGCAAGATCGTATGATCGGGATTCGGCATAATGGCGCGGGCGGATATGGTGCCCGTCTGGCGATCCACCGTCATCCCTGTGAAATCGACAAAGCCTTTCGGCGCATACGCCGTGCCGTCGCCAAACTTCATCACCGTCTCCAGATGCTTCTGGCTTTCCGGCGGAATGCCGCAATGGGTGAATAATTCCTTTTGCCGCATGAAGTCGGCGTCGGGATAGGAGAAATCGACATAGATCGGATCAAGCTGTGAAATCCGCGCCAGCAGGCTGGTTTCCGCGCCCGCCGTGACCAGGCTGCCTTCGGATGCGATTTTTTGCCCTGTGATCCCTGAAATCGGCGCCTTCACCGATGTATAGTCGAGATTAAGCTGCGCCGTCTTCACCTGCGCCTTGGCAAGGGCGACACCGGCCTGCGCAGCCTCATAAGCGCCTTGCGCATCGTCATAATCCTTGCCGCTGATCGCCTGGCTCTGGAACAGCGCGCCGACGCGCTTCCAGTTGCGTTCCGCGGATAACAATTGCGCCTGCGCCTGCTGCAATTGCGCCTTCGCCTGGTCCAGCGTTGCCTGATACGGGCGCGGATCGATCTGGAACAACACTTGTCCCTGGCTGACAGCCGCGCCGTCCATATAATTCTGGCGCATCAATATGCCGCCGACCTGCGCCCGCACCTCAACCTCGCGGCTGCCTTCGGTGCTGCCCGCATATTCCTGCTCCAGCCCTACATCGACTGGTGTCATCACCGTTATCTCAACCGAAGCCGGGGGCATGCCGCCCATCCCGCCGCCCTGCTGCGCCTGCTCGTCCTTGCCCTTGCATCCGGCCAGAACCGCGATGGACAAGAGAGAGAGCGCCAAAATACCTGAAATACGCATGAATATATCCTTGGGGAAGCACGTGTCACAGGCAATATAGACATTTGGTCGATTTTGTAAAGAAAAACACAAAAATTTCTTTTCAAATCAGTTTGTTAATAGAGTATGGCGGTCGTGAAAATTATCTTTGTTTTTCAATCTCTAAAAGCCGCTGATTATCTATTCGCAGGGTTTTAAAAAATGCTTTGATGCATCCCGCCAACCGTTTCATTTCATTGAAAATTTCAATTAATCTTAACCGTCTGCCCTCTATGATCGACCTGTCATGATCGAAGCACAGCCATATTCGACACCGTCGACCGCATCCGCCGCGCCATCGAAAGCGAAAACTGGATCATAGACGGCCACAAACACCCCGTGACCATGAGCTTCGGCGCGGCAACCGCTGTTCCGAACACAACCCTGACCTCTGGCGATGCGACCAAACGCGCCAACGACGCGCTATATCGCGCAAAAAATAGCGGGCGGAATAGGGTAGAAATCGAAAAATAATCAGAATTCGTTAGTGGCCTGCCACCCGAAGCTTCAGCGTAGGGTGGCGGAGCGGAGCGTCTAAAACGCGAAAAAGTCTCCACTTAACGCGTTGATATTACATCATTTATTCGTTAACGCAACGGAATATTATCGGAAAATAGGGGCATTTCTTTGCGATATTGCATTCAAGCGGAATGCAAGCGACTCTTTTCAGGTGATTTGCATGGGGAATGAATATGATCGAACAGACGCCGCCGGATGTCATGACAACAGAAGAACGCCTCAGCGAAATCGCCAGCTTGCTGGCAAGAGCGTGTGAAAGATTGAGAGAAAGGGCAAAGCTGAAAGGTTATACACGGCTGAGTCCGTACATTACGGGCTTGCACGCGGACAGAAAGCGCAGTCCTTATTTATAAATTTCTGTATTCCAGTCTTATCCGATTTTCTCTTTTTCCCGGTTTATTTGATACGACAAAACCTGTTTTCTCCAAAACTCGCAAAGATCCTCCGTTATCAGGAAGGCATTCTGCGAAAATGCTGTATTGGGGATATACCGATCTTACAGAATTTATAAGTTCTTTAACTGCTAAAGATGCAATGCCTTTCCCGGTAAATGCTGGATTTACCCAGTAACCAATTTCCAATTCGTTTTGATCATTCATATGAATGCCGATATTTCCAATGATAACATTATCAGAAAATATCCCATAAACTCTTTCAGCAGAGCTGTTGTTCTTTTCTATCCATTGTTTTGGAAAAGCACGATCCACCGGATAGGATAAGAAAGAAATGATATTTGCGATTTCAGGAACATTTGTCATTTTATAAAATGCATCTTCATCGCCCAGACAAAGAAGACGCATCAGAATGCTTGGCGTATAAATATCTTTTGGTAAATTCTCAATCGATGATTTCATCATTAACTTTCTAACCCTACCGAGAGTTCCTAATTTGGACGCTCTGGGTTAATGGCGGAGACGAAGGGAGAACATGTCCAGATTTTAAGTGATTGATCTGGAGTCCTTTTCACCGTTCCCGGATCGACTGATATGTTGTTTATGTATCAGTTTTATGTACCAGAACAACGCAAAGGGCAAATGAAATCCCGCTCGCGTTATAGATTGGACGACCATCTCAAATAGTATCGGGCAATGATAAAGGGGGAACAGTGCGACCTCGTTCAAGATCATAGGCTGCTTTTCTATCCCGTGACTCGAAACGGGCGATACGGTCGTTAAATGTCAAACCGAAGGGAAATGATGTATGTCGGTTAGCGCCAAAGTTTTTAAGTCCGGTTAGGTTACTTTCAGATAAAAACCTAGAAGCATTCTGTAAAAACTGGTGCAGACGACGCAAATCCGTAACGGTACGGCGATAGCCAGCAGCCAATTTGATTGTCGCGTCTTTATCGTCAATCAGTTCGAGCAACATGGCATCGTATGAGTCCGCTGCCTGTAAGGCCAGACCCTGGAAGAATGTTATTATGCAATTATAGGCCTCAAGCGGATTAAACCGGGGTTCAAAATACTCTTTCCCTTCCAACACATGAATGGTCTGAACAATATAATCGCTTTTGTCTATCGCACCTTCGGACTTCAGAAGATCGTGTATTTCGCTGTTGTATTGGAAAACCTCAACATTTAATTTTCCGCCATTTCTCAAGGCCTTTTGCATTTCCGTAAGAAAACCCCTCATCATTTTGAGTTGGTTACGTCCGTGCATAATCTGTTCACACAAAGGCTCCAGCTTCGAGACTTCGCCTAAAAGCAACGGTACATGCTGAAGATTATTTTCCAAAAAGTTGCAGGCATTCCTATAGCGATCTTCATAGGTGAGGGCATTATTGGCGTTTTCAAAATTCTCGGCATCGTGTTTCTTTGCACAACAATGACCTATGAGCCGAACTCGTTTATCCTGAGAAAACCAGTAAAGCGCACCTAGCAAAAATTTGTCTTGATGACCGCACAGGCTACAACCAATTTTAGCACCAGTTCTTCCGCGATCATTTCGTAAATCAAACCGATGTACCATGACGGCCCCATTTAACAAATCAGGGGGATGAACGGTACATAGGCCAGGAAAATCCTCTGGCCTTTTGGTTTACTTTATAAATTCTGTAAACTAATTGCGGAAATTAGAGAGAGGCGCTTCATCAAAAACCAGTTCGTATGAGGCTTCCGATATTACAGCTTCCATCTGCTACCTTTGTTTGCATCCATGCGATTTGCAATACAAAAATGCTATCAGATGTTCCCGTTTCGTTCAACACCCGACCTCTTTTTGTCCCACAGCCAACGGATCAGTCCCGCTGCCATGATCGCACCCGCGACCTGCGCGACGATGAAACCCGGCACATCGACCGGCCTGATACCAGAGAATGTATCCGTCAACGCACGGGCAATGGTGACAGCAGGATTGGCGAACGATGTCGATGACGTAAACCAGTAGCCTGCGGCAATAAACAGACCAACCGCATACGGCACCGCCTCAGGCCGGGTACGCAGACAGCCGAGAATGGTCGCCAGCAGCCCAAAAGATGCCACGACCTCACCCATCCAGACCCCGATGCCGGTGCGTACGTGTGTCGATGCCTGAATGAGCGGCAGGCCGAACATGACATGCGCGAGGATTGTCCCGGCTATACCGCCCGCGATCTGCACGGCGACATAAGCGGCCAGTTCCTGCCAAGGCATTTTGCCCTGCATGGCGAAGGACAAGCTGACAACAGGGTTAAAATGCGCTCCCGATATTTGGCTGAAGATCAGGATTAGCACCACCAGCGCCGCGCCTGTCGCCAGTGTGTTGCCTAACAAGGCTATGGCTGCGTTTCCGCCTGCCAGTTGTTCACCCATAATGCCAGAGCCAACAACGACAGCCACCAGCAGGGCCGTGCCAAGCCCTTCAGCAACAAGACGGCGCTTGAGATCAAACTCTTTCACGGGGCGTTATGGCGGGCTGGGGGTGCGGCGTTGATAGATGGCTCCTTCATCATGGTTTCAATCCTGTCACGAAGCATAAAGAATGCCTGATCGAACGCCGCCTCGATTTCCGCATCGGTGCCGGTCGCCTTGGCGGGATCGGGCGTACTCCAGTGCAGCTTCTTCGGTTTACCGGGGAAGAACGGGCAGCTTTCACCAGCCGCCTGATCGCATACGGTGATGACCAGATCGAATGGCTGATCGGCGAACTCATCCCATGATTTGCTGCGCGGCTGGCCGGGGTTTATGCCGTGGCGCTTTAGCGTTTCAACGGATTTAGGGTGAACGTAGCCAGCCGGGAAGCTGCCCGCGCTGAATGCCTGATACTGGCCTTCGCCAAGCTGGTTAATCAGCGCCTCGGCCATGACGGAGCGGCAGGAGTTGCCCGTGCAAAGAACCAGAACGCGGGTTGTCATCAGCAGCAGCCTCCAGCCTTTTTAGATGGCGCACAGCAAGACTGCGTGGCCTGCGCTTCTGGTTTGTTTGGAATTCCACACGCATCCTGTGCCAGACAGGCGGTTTGCTTCGGCGTCAGCAGAAAATCCTTGCCGTCGAAATCCAGCCCGAACTTGCCGATGGTGCCTTGCTGATATTCAACCTCGATGTCCAGATCATCGTCGCCCAGAACCTTGCGCGACAAATTGAGGATATGCAGGAATTTCTGCGGAGCCAGCCGGTGATCGTAATCGCCCGCCTCCCAAAGTTGGAAGTTGGCGGCGGTTTCCGTCCGCTCCGTACCGCCGCAGTCGATGAAATGCTTCGTGACCAGCCCGACCTCGGTAACATGGAAATGCGGCGGCAGGATCGAGCCGTCCGGCAGTTTGAAATTGATCGCGGTCAGGCCCGCCAGATGATCTTTGATTTCGGAAAGTCTCATGCTTTTTTTCCTTTCGGCTGGCAGCAGTTGGCTAATTCGATGACGGAACGCCCGCTTTTCTTGTCGCTACGGATGCTGGCGAACTCGACATTGCAGCAATCCTCGACCATGTAGCGGATCAGGCCGGTAAAGAAATCAAAGTTGGCGCTGTAGATGATCGACCGCCCTTCACGCCGGGACAGGACCAGGCTGGCGTTGCTCATGTGCGAGAGGTGGAACGACAGGGTGTTATGGGGAATACCCAGTTTCTCGCTTAACGTTCCTGCGGCTGCGCCCTCCGTCCCCTCTTCAACCAGCAGGCGGAATACGCGCAGGCGGGTTTCCTGCGACAGCGCATCAAAGGCGATAAGGGCTTCCTGAATGTCCATATGTCCAGAATAATGGACAGATTATCAGGAGTCAAATTGGTTCCGATAAGAAAAGTTTATCGGATGTTATACGCCTCGTCTCATCCCTCAAAAGCCAACCGCCTTAGAGAAAAAGTGGCGCGACAAACGCAAAGAAGCCGCCGATCAGATAGGCCGTCAATGAAACGCAGAAAACGCCGAGGGATAGGCGGCGCAGGCGCGTACACATCCGCGCTTGTACCGGATCAGCCGGACATGGTGCATTCCGGCTCAGATACCGGGTGATGCCGGAGAGGACCAGCATAATACCTGCGAATATGAATAGCGGGATTTTATGTTCGGATACCCAGACAAGCTGCGGCACGGCGGTAATCAAACCGGCCATGACGGCCCCGGCCCCCATGAATACAAGGAACGCAGGCAAGGCGCAGCACAACAATGTGCTGAACGATCCGAACAAGGTCAAGGTATGCAGAACACTATTTCGCAGGCTCATGGCCTTTTTTCCTGACTATGCCGCTGACTGTGTACCCCGCGTCTGCAATGACCTTTTTGATTTTGGCATCATCGAGCGTCTTGCCCTCTTTCGTGTCGATGGTGACCAGTTTTTTCTCCAGATCGACCTTGACCGCGCCGACCTCAGGCTGGGCCTTGAAGGATTTCTCGATGCCGGTCGCACAGAAGGCGCACACCATGCCGTTGACGGTCGCCTTGATCGTTTCCGCATAGGCCGTGCTGGATAGCATGACAATGGCGGCAAAAGCTAAAAGAATGGTCCGCATGGTTTCCTCTCTTAAAACTGCAAAGTCCAGTTGAACATGACGCGGTGGTTGCTGCTGTACCCGGCTTCGACCAGCGTCGTCTTGTAGAACATTCTGACCAGCGGCGTGACGACGATATTGTCATCCTTGGTCGGGTGGTGATCGACCTGCACCATCAGCCATGTATTCAGGTCGTCATAATTGGCAAGGTACGGCGCGACGCCGACGCGAGCGCGTTCCCAGAAGGATTTGTCGATGTCGCCCGCATAGGTGAAACGCGGCTCGTACGAAATGAAAATGCGGCGGGTTTCATAATCGGCCAAAAACCCTGTCCAGGCTGCTGCCCGATTGCCGCTGTCGTCATGCGCCATGCCCACGCCGGTCATGTTGAAGATATTTCCCTGACCGTCCGGCAGGTTCCAGCGTTTCAGCAGCGTGTTAAGTTGCGGTCCCGCCATGTCGAACGCCTTGCTCCCGCTTTCATGCTTGGCATACAGGCCGATGGCATAATGCGGATCGAAGGTGTAATCGACGGACAGCGTATGGCCGGTCTCATCATTTTTCTGCATGACCATCGTGCCGCCGACATAGGAAAGCGGCTTTGCCTGAGCCGTACCAGCCGCCAGAACCAAAACCAGGAATGGAAGGACGGCTTTGGCCGCGCCCTTGATATGATCGAGGATCGGGCAGCAGGATGTCGGGCTGCTATCCGCCGGGCACTCTTGCGCCAGCCGGGACAACACCTTCTTCACTTCCTTCAGTTCCTGTATTTTCGCTTCGGCCTCCGCGATCTTGCTTTCCGTGCGCTTCAGAACTTGGCGCAACTTTGCGCGATCCGACGACTCCAGCGTCAACAGGTCGCGATTTTCGAGCGTGAAATTGAGGGCCTTCGCGCCGAGGATGAAACGGACGATGCGGGTGGTATCAGGATCATAATGATAGCCGATAGTGGTGTGCGTCTTCGGCTTGATCAGTTTCATTTTCTCGTAATAGCGAAGCGTATCCGCGCTAACACCGCTGATTTCCGCCAATTTTCCGATGGTAAGACCCTGTGTTTCATCTTTCATATAACCATTGTACACCTTGGAGTTAACTCCAAGGTCAAGATCAATTCTTTATTTTTGAGATGCTTACTGCGCGGGTAATCCGGCTGTTGCGCAATCGCTATCGCGCTTCGCTTTCCATTCCGCATACATCGCTTCGTCCTTAGCCTGAAGAAATGCGGCTGCGACCATTCCCGCCTGAACGCATTTATCGATTTTGTTGCCGTTACGGGCAGCAATGCCGTATTG
This sequence comes from Alphaproteobacteria bacterium, assembly GCA_044220535.1. Lineage (GTDB taxonomy): Bacteria > Pseudomonadota > Alphaproteobacteria > Micavibrionales > Micavibrionaceae > JBDHTS01. The sequence goes on from JBGAQU010000042.1 coordinate 18,206, forward strand.
CGTGACTGCATCCGCTGCGACTTTATTTTCGATCTGGTTGAGGTTATGCGCCGCCTGCTGCTCCAGCCCGCCGCCAAAGCAATAATACAGCCATCCACCAAGCAGGATAAGAGAGATTACCCCACTGATCGCCTTCGTATTTTTCTTTTCCGATACCGCTGTCTTGTCCAGGGCAACGGGCGCGGCGGCAGCTACAACTGGCGGCACACCGGGCTGGGTATCAAGGTCGGCCAGCTTAGTGCCGTAGATCGCAAGCTGATGGCCGCATGATTTGCATTTCTGCGCTTTACCGTTTTCCTTTAAACCTGTTTGCATGGTCTGGCAGTGTGGACAAGGCGCTTTTAGTCTTTTCATCCGGCTGATGCGATACAAAGCGTGGATGGCGAGGGCCGCCCCCGGCAAGATGAACAACTCGTCCGCCCGCATGAAGAAGATCGCCACGATCAGTTCTAGGACATAAAATCCGACATGAAGCCGCCCGCGTGAAGAACATGGTGTCATGAAGCTGTAGGCAAGGTTGGCGGGTATAGGCGCTGTCTCTGCGTTCGTCATGGAATTCTCCGGTTAAAAATGAAACGACCACCAGTTTTCAGGCTGGTGGCCGGGTGTTTTCATCCGCTCGTGAGAGACGGCGCGATGCTTTTAAGCTTGCGCCCTGTACATGACATCGCCACCCAGCCGTAGGCCGAGTAGCGACACAATTGGCGGCAGTGTCGTTTGCCGCTCACGAAGGGGATGAAAAGCCCCGGCGGCTCCTGTTTGGAACCGTTGTCCGTAACGTAACAGATATGCGTTTGATTTCAATAATTAAAACAAGGCGGAGGCATTGCGCTGGAACAGACTGCCCAATCTTATGTATTTTTGGAGCATGGCATCACTGGCATGGCCGGTCTGCCGCCTGATCTCCCAGCTTGAATAACCATGTTCCGCCGCGCTGGTGGCCAATCCCGACCGGAGGGAATGCCCGCTATACCTGGCTGGGTCGAGTCCGGCCTTGGCGGCATAATCCTTCACGATGTTTGCCACGGCCCTATCCGACAACGGCCTTGCCGACAATACGCCGCCCTTGGTTATCGAACGGAGCAAAGGGCCGCTGACGATGCCGGATTGTTGCAGCCAGAATTCCACGGATGCCACAGGGCATATCCTCCCGCCGTTGCGTCCTCTCGCCACGCCGATTTTGCGACCGGCACCTCCCTGATCCGTCTTGCTGCGCGTCAAGGTTAAAATCAAACCGTTGCTGTTGAACTCAATATCCTCGACCTGAACGGCAACCAGTTCTGATCGACGCAACGCGGCACAAAATCCCAGCAGCAGCAACGCCCGATCCCGTGCGCCCTTTAGATTGCCGGGTGCGTGGTTAAGCATGACGATTAAATCTTCTTTCAAAACCGGGCTGACTTGCGTTTGCGGCTTGCCATGAACGCGCCTAATACCCCGGAAAGTCAGGCGGACAGGTTGTGATTTTGTCGGGTCGTCATATCCCCTCAGGGCATGTGCCTTGCCGATGGAAACCAATCTGCGGGACAGCGTAGCGATGGACAGGATGGACGCATGGGCGGTCAGGTAGCTGGCTATCGTTTCAGGGCTGGCAGGAATGTCACCGCCCCATGCCCGGTAATGATCGAGATCGGCGCGGTATGCCCTGCGGGTGTTACCGGCCAGCGCATTCTCAATATAATGCTTTACGGCAGCGACTTCGTTGATGGATGCAGTGACGGGGATCAGGTCATCCGTCACGTCACGCTCCTGTCCATTGCAGTTCAAGCTGGCTGCCGTTGAAATACTGGCGCAACTGATCCTGCCGGATTTGTTCAAGGAGGGATGCGTACCGGCGAACGCATTCCCGGATGCCGAGCATTTCAGGGATGCACAGGCCGGTGAACTGGAAATCCGCAATCTCGCCCATCTGTTTATAATGCTCCAGCACGGGGCCAGTCAGGGCTTTATCGACCTGGCCACCGTCTTCGTAGAAAACGGCCAATCCGATCTGCTGGGTGTTGAAAGTTTTCAGTTCAGGCACGGCCTTTTGAAAATGCCGTATGCAGGTCTTGCCGATCCGCGTGAACATATCGGCGGCATAAACCGGCACACCTTCAACATCCGATGCAGCCGGTATCGCGTCGTACCAGATGTATGATGGCTGGGGCATCGACGGCAAACTCTTTGCCAACAACGGCATGAGCAACGCCAACGGCCATTGCGTCCGGTACATCACGGCGGCGCAAGATGCGGTCAGGCCGGGATCGGTATCCAGATCATGCAAAACATCCATGACCATTTCCGGCGATCCCTTGCGCTGGAGCATCAGGTCGCTGGGGAAGCGTTTCGTTCCTGCCAGCAGCCGCAGGGCCAGGCACCGCTCATGCAATGGTCGGGCATCATCAAGAACATTATCAGCCAGGGCGGTATCGTCCTGACCAGCCAGTTCAACCCGGAGACCTGCATAATCGGATAACTTTTCAATACCGATGAACATCTCATCGGCAAGGCGGGATTTAACCGCCGCGCATAAAATCCTGATCAGACACAGGCCCGTCTGTAGATCGCCTGTTCGCTGACGGAAGGAAGGGGAAGCATAGACGGTGAGAGCCGTCGTGACGGCGTTTATATCGCCTATGCCAACGTCCTCCAGGGCGGTTATATGAAGACGACGCCAAAACGATCTGCGATCCTGCTGCCAGAGTCCGCGTCCTGCTTTCATGGCCCGTTCGGTTTCGCCCCGGCGGATGGCTTTCTGCATGGCCGACGACAAGACCCATTGATCCCCGCACATGCCGTCTGGAATATCAACACAGGCCGCCTCGGTTTCGACCGTTGATAAAATCCCTTCGATGTGTTGGCTCATATATGCTTTCCCTTTGATTTATAAGAGAAAGCGTAACTTTTAAGCGATCATGGTAAAGAAAAAAGCCGCACCTTGGGCCTTATATTCGCCCCCAACGGAGAATTCCTTCCTTAAACGCCTCACAGGGGTGATTTCTTTGATGTTTCTTTGATAGGAATAAGTGATTGTTTTCAAAAACTTTTAGCCGTTTGTTTGCTTCTTTAAAGGCAAAATTTAACGTACGATAGTTCCTACCATGTTTGATGTTTTCTACCGCCGACTCCTGAAAAATCGCCATTGATTTTACTGCGTAATTTTCGCGCTACCGCACATTACCATGCTGAAACGGTAAGAATTCTCGAACATTTATCAAGAAAATTTGCACCTGAGTGCAATTCTCTATTCTTAATCAAGAAAACGTAGTTGCACTCAGGTGCAAATCTGAACAAAGAATTCTCTATCCAGGATCGAGAATTTTGGCAGAAAACAAACCACGGCTATATCCAAACAGGGGTTCCTGCGGAATTTATTTCGTTTGTTGCGGGGGAAGCA
>JBGAQU010000043.1:0-17567 GCA_044220535.1 Alphaproteobacteria bacterium
ACCCGACCATGACGCGGAAGGCGGCATCTCTATAAAAACATAACAACGGGGAGAATAATGATGCGTATCGCCACACAACAGGATCTGGCGCAAAAGAACCTATGGATTGCGGGCGTTGTTGATATAACGGCTGAAGATCTGGCACAACGTCATGGCTTTACAGTCGATACATATGATTCCGACGGCCTCGGCAGGGCGATGGGACAGACCATCGTAACCAATGACAATTTCGTCTTCGCCATCGAGCAACTGCCGGATGCGGAAGGACATTATGCACTGCAAACGAAGATTTTGTGTGAAGGCGATGACAGGCAAACGCTTCAGGCCAATCTGGTCCGCGTGTTGAAAGCCCTTGGTGTTGCCCCGCGTGAAATCGACTGGGTGCAGGATGGGTTAAGCCGTCAAGACGTCCGCCAAAAAGTGACCCAGATGGTGAAGCCACAGGTGCCGACAGGACCTTGATTGGTATCCTTGTGATAGGAGTCTGAATCATGCATACCCCACCCATCGGCATCACCACCGATTTCCTAGACACCGTTGGCAATACGCCCCTACTCGATCTCGGCGATGGAATCTACGCCAAGGCGGAATTTCAGAACCCGTCCGGGTCGATCAAGGCGCGGATGGCGAAGTTCATGATTGAGAAGGCGGAGGCGGAAGGCCTGTTAAAACCCGGCGATACGATTGTTGAGTCAACATCCGGCAATACCGGCAATGCCTTATCCATGATCGCCGCGATCAAGGGTTATAAGATGATCGTGATGATTCCGGCGGGATATACCAATGAACGCGTGCAGATTTCGCAAGGCTTTGGCGCGGAGATCCGCTTCGTCGGGCATTTTCAGGTGAATGAGGCGCGGGCGGCAGCGATTGAACTCGGGAAACAGCCCGGTTATTACTGCCCGCAGCAATTCGACAATGAATGGAATGTCGAGGAAAACCGCGAGTGGCTGGGGCGGGAGATTATCGCGCAACTGCCCAAAGGCCTGAAAATCGATGCCATCGTCCAGGGTGTCGGCACAGGCGGAACGCTGATCGGCAATGCCCAGGCGTTAAAGCAATGGCATAATCCGGATTTAAAGGTATTCGCGATGGAACCGAGCGAATCGCAAACCATCGAATGCTGCATCGTCGCAGATCATAAGATCGAAGGCATTTCCGACGGTTTTATTCCCACTATCTATCAGCGCCATGCCGATGAGGTGGATGAGATTATTTCCGTGGATAGTGTTATCGCATTGGAAGAATCAAAGCGCATGGCGCGGGAACGCGGATTGTTCGTCGGCCCCTCCTCCGGCGCGAACTGGTGGGCGGCGCGGGAGATCAAGCGGCGCTATCCGGAAGTTAAAACTGTCCTGACCTTTCTGTGCGACCGCGGTGAAAAATATTTGTCCCTGATGTATGCGGCCAAATAATTAATTTATCTCTCCACAACTTTTCCGCTTATAAAAGGGAACCAAGGCTTGCACCCGCGCGTAACGGGGGCAAGAATGGGATGTTGATTCACCTTCCGAAAAGATCAATTCCCATATGTCTTTCATTCCTCGCCTTGTGATGCTAACCGCCGCCGTGCTTTCCCTTGCCGCCTGCGGCACCACGCATCAGGCCAAACTGTCACAACCCAAGACGATGCGTGAAGCCGCTGTGGTTGATCCGGGCGAGCCTGTGTTCCGCGCCGCCATCAAACAATATCTGGTCCAGCAAGGTGCACCCCCTAGCAGCCAGTATGAATATGTCCGCCAGGATCTTGACGGCGACGGCCGCCGCGAAGCGATCGTGATGTTCCAGGCGCCTTTCTATAGCTGGTGTTCCAGCGACGGCTGCAAGATGGTGATCTTCAAGGCATCGAACGACCATTTCAGCATTGCATCGGAAATCGCCCCGGTGCGCGGGCCGTTATTGATCAGCGATACAAAAACGAAAGGCTGGCGCGACCTGGTTGTGCGCGTGTCCGGCCGCCAGATGCGCCCGAAAGATGTCGCGATGAAATTCGATGGCCGGACCTATCCGCGCGTGCCGGATTTTGCGACACCATTGCCTGAGGTTATCCAGCTGGCTAATCTGAACGGCACGCAGATTTTTCCCTGATATTTCTTTAGATTAAAAAATCTAAACCACCGTCATCCCTGCGAAGGCCGGGATCCATGCAGATGCGCGGCCAGGATCAAAAGGCATAGAGCGCACTCTACGACCATTGTCAGCCGTTTATGGTTCTGAAAGAGTGTATGGATCCCGACCTTCGCAGGGATAACGAATGGTAGTTATTCCCCCGTCAGAACCGTCACTTCAAACCTGCCCTGCCCCTGTGTCAGGTTTTCGATCAGCCAGGGCATGACGGCATTCAGATCATCGGTTAATGTCCAGGGTGCATTCACGGTTAAAAGGCCGCAGCCGAACAGGCCGCCCTCTTCCTTCGGTTCGTTCAGGATGAAATCCAGCGCCTTGCAATCGGGAATAGCCAGATCCTTCACGGCCTGATGAAACGTGTCCACTGCCGCACGATCCTTGATCGGATACCAGAGCAGGTAAATTCCGGTGGCCCAGCGCCGGTGCGCTTCCTCCAGTCCCGTGACCATTGTCTCGAATTCATTCCGCGCCTCGAACGGCGGATCGATCAGGACCAGTCCGCGCCGCTCCGGCGGGGGCAGCATGGCTTTCAGGGTCTGGTAGGCATCTTCCTGGATCACGCGAATGCGGTCGTCGCCGCCCAGCGTATTGCGCAATGCTTTATAATCATCCGGATGCAGTTCATTGGCCACCAGCCTGTCCTGTTCGCGCAAAGTATCGCGCAGGATCAGCGGTGAACCCGGATAGGTGCGCAGATCCCTATCCCGGTTGTAACGCGGGAAAAATGAAAAATAGCGGCGGATCAGGGGCGGCAGTTTTTTGTGATCGGTCCCATACAACCTTGCCACACCCTGCGCCGCCTCACCCGTTTTCAACGCCTGTTCGGAATACAAATCGTATTTGCCCAGCCCGGCATGCGTATCCAGCGCGAAGAACGGTTTATCCTTCTTCCGCAGGTAATCGGCGGTCAGGATCAGCACGATGTGCTTGAACACGTCGGCGAAGTTGCCTGCATGATATATGTGCCGGTAATTCATGATGTCCGGGTTATAGCGGGAAAACCCGCATAAAGCAAAAAGGCCGCCCAAAGGCGGCCTTTTCAGCAATGTGTGCAGGATTAGTTGTTAACAACTTGCCAGCTGCCATCCGGCTGACGGCAGGCGGTGCCGTAAGCAGATTGTGGACGACCGCCCACTGTAACCTTTGTCTGGTATTCGCGGCAGTATGCGCCTGAGGAGCTGGTGCCGTCGCGGACAGGCGTGAAGGAACCGTTATTGCCCGATTTCGGGTTGTTCCAGGCAATGGTCTGGCCGATCGGGGCCGAGTACGCATTGTTCAGGGCCTGGCTGGCATAGGCCTGGTCGGCTTTATCCAAGGATGAACCGATTTCGTTACCTAAGAGACCGCCAAGCAGAACGCCAGCGCCGGTCGCCCACAGACGGCCCGAACCGCCGCCCACTTGTGAACCCAGAAGACCGCCGGCCAGCGCGCCCGCGCCCGTGCCAATCGTCTGTTTGGATCCCCAGCTGCCAGGGCCTGCGCCGTTATTGGCGCATGCAGACAGTGAGAGAGAGGCAGCCGCCATGGCTAACAATGCGAATTTTTTCATTACAGGAAACCTTTATGTTGTTGGTCATACAGGGACGTAACATCCCTTATCATATAAGACATACGCTTGAAAGATGGCAAAAGAAGGGTTTCTTTTGTAACGATACCGTTTCGCTGTTTATATAAATGTCATAATATGAGCGCACTATGAATGATTCTATCAAGATGCTGGAAAAGGCCGAGGATGGCCCTGATGATCCGTTTGCCCTGTTCGAGCAATGGATGGAGGACGCCGTGGGGCGAGAGATTAACGACCCCAACGCCATGAGCCTGGCGACAGTGGATGCGGACGGCATGCCCTCCGCCCGGATTGTATTGCTGAAGCAACTGGATGAGCGCGGTTTCGTCTTTTACACCAACCGCGAAAGCCGCAAAGGGCTGGCGCTGGCCGCCCATCCGGTGGCGGCTTTGTGCTTCCACTGGAAAACCCTGCGCCGCCAGGTGCGGATCGAAGGAATGGTGGTGAAGGTAGATGACAAGGAATCCGATGCTTATTACAACAGCCGCCCGGTCGGCAGCCGGATCGGCGCATGGGCTTCACAGCAATCAAGGCCGCTTGAATCGCGCAGTGTTCTAGCCGGAAGGGTTGCTGCGCTGGAGAAAGAATACGAAGGGCAAGATATTCCGCGGCCCGCGTATTGGGGCGGTTATCGCGTGATCCCGAAACGGATTGAATTCTGGCATGATGGGGCGTTTCGTTTGCATACGCGACTGGTTTATACGCGGAATGGGAATGGATGGGTGAAGGAAATGATCTATCCTTAATGGACCAACGTATAATTATTTTTGTCATCCCGCAGCGAAGCGGAGGGATCTTGAATGGTTCCACAAGCCTGTTATGCGGAACTATTGAGGATCCTTCCGCTTCGCTGCGGGATGGCAGCCTGGATAAAATAAACGAGGAATAAAATGAAAACAGAAACCATGAATTTCGGCGCGGATGTTTCCCGGTTGCTGGAGATTGTCGCGCATGCGCTGTATTCCAACCGTGATGTTTTTTTGCGCGAGCTGGTGTCGAACGCATCGGATGCCTGTGACAGGCTGAGATATGAGGCCATCACAAAGCCGGATCTGGTTAAAAGCGATACGGTGTTCAGTGTACGAGTTATGCGCGACGGGCCAAAGCGCACCCTGACCGTTCTCGATAACGGCATTGGCATGAATAAGGCCGAACTGACCGAGCATCTGGGCACCATCGCCAAATCCGGCACCAAGGCGCTGATGGAACAGGCGGCGCAATCCGCGGACAAATTGAGCCTGATCGGCCAGTTCGGCGTGGGTTTCTATGCCAGCTTTATGGTCGCCAATCCGGTTGAAGTCATCAGCCGTAAGGCCGGTGAGAAAGAAACATGGCACTGGGAATCTGATGGTGCGACTGGTTTTTCCGTACGCGAAGCGAAGAAAGACGAAGCGGCCCTGCTTGAGGCCGGGCATGGCACAGCGGTTATCCTGCATATTAAAGATGAAGCCAGCGATTACCTGATCGATGACAAACTAAAGACTGTGATTCAGACATGGTCAGACCATATCAACCTGCCCGTTTATCTTGGCGAAGGCACAGAACCTGTGAACAAAGCGGGCGCGCTGTGGATGAAATCGAAATCCGACATCACGCCAGAACAATACGCCGATTTTTACCGTCATATCGGCCATGGATACGACGATCCGCTGCTGACGAGCCACTGGCGCGCCGAAGGGGTGATTGAATATAACGCTCTGCTGTTCGTGCCGACCATGCGGCCGTGGGACCTATATGACCCAACGCGCAAGCATGCCGTGCGCCTCTATGTCCGGCGCGTGTTTATCACGGATGATTGCCAGGGCCTGATGTTCCCATGGCTGCGCTTCGTGCGCGGCGTGATCGATTCCGAAGACCTGCCGCTGAATATCAGCCGCGAAATGCTTCAGCATAATCCGGTGATCGACAAGATCCGCAATGGCGTGGCGAAGCGCGTGTTGACCGATCTCGATAAATTTTCGAAGGAAGATGAGCCCGCCTATGCCACCTTCTGGGGGCAATTCGGCGCGGTGATCAAGGAAGGCATTTATGACGCCGTATCGCTGCGTGAAGACCTCTTCAAAATCGCCCGCTTCTATTCCACACATGACGGCAAGCTGACATCGCTTGCGGATTACGTCAGCCGGATGAAAGACGGACAGGATATTATCTATTATATCAGCGGGGAGAATCTCGATAACCTCCGCAACAGCCCGCAACTGGAAGGGTTTAAGGCGCGTGGCATTGAGGTGTTGCTATTTACAGACACGATCGACGATTTCTGGCTGCAGACCGCGCTGGATTACAATGGCAAGCCGTTTAAATCCGTTACCAAGGGCGATATCGATTTATCAAAGTTTGATACCGATACAGTTAAAACCGAACAACCGAAAGCCGATGGCGATTATCCATCTCTTGATGCCCTACTAAAAGCCATCCGTGAAACGCTGAAGGATGATATCAGCGATGTGCGCATTTCCCACCGCCTGACGGATTCACCGGTCTGCCTTGTTGCCGGAGAGAACGAAGTCGATCTGCGCATGGAGCGCGTGTTGCGCGTGCATCAGCAATATAAGACGCCATCCAAACGCGTGCTGGAAATTAACGCCACGCATCCGCTGATCGAACGCCTGGGCGCCATCGCTATTGAAAATCCGTCCGCCGACATCAGTGATGCCGCCCATCTGCTCCTGGATCAGGCCCGCATCATTCAGGGCGAACCCGTGCCCGACCCATCACGCTTCGCGCGCGCGATGAGCCGGTTTATTGAGAAGGGGCTTGCGGCTTAATACACCGGCTGAGATATATGCAGTTGGCGCGGACTGAATTGCTGTACAAACACGTCAGGATTTATTGGCAATTTGCGTTGCTGCGGGATGACTTCCTGCGTAGTCAGCCAGCATGCGATTTGTTCAACAGCGATTGACAAGCCGGAATAGGCATCTGTTTTTTCCATCACTGAAAATGCGATATCACACGCACGGTCCTTATCCAGGCAATGCGCCATATATGTCAGGGCAACTTTTACAGGTTCGGCGATTGCAGGATCAGATTTATGCCGATCGACAAGCCTGACGATCTGCCTTTCGGCTGTTCTTAGATTATCCGTTTGCAGAGCTTTCGCTAACGCAGTCAGAATTTGATCGCGTGATTGCGCTTCAGTAAAATTTTTACGTGGCATTTTTGTTCTCCCTGTGTCTATAACAACGTTCGTAGCATTATGGTATCATCCCGTCAATATGACTTTAGCGGAAAGGCCAATGACACCCCAATCCTTCTATTTCATCCGCCACGGCCAAAGCGTTGGTAATGCTCAAGAATATTTTACCGGTTGGATGGATTCACCGCTGACGGAGCAAGGGCGGCGTGAGGCAGAAGCAAGGCGCACGAGTGTTGAGGCGCTGGCCCTGAAACCAGACCGCATTGTCACCAGCACCCTGTCCCGGGCCATTGAAACGGCTTCGATCATTAACCGGATACTTACCCTGCCCGTTTCACGGGATGCGGACTTGCGTGAACAGAATTACGGGTCATTGCAAGGGATGAACAGGCAATCCGTCTATGATCAATTCGGCCCTGATCATTACTTCAATCCGCCGGGCGGGGAAACGATCGATGTGTTCACACAGCGCATCGTTACTGCGCTTGATCGCGTTCTTGCACAGGGCGGCCTGCCCCTGATCGTCGGGCATGGCGGCATGCCGCACGCGCTTGGGCGACTAGGCAATGTCAATCTGCGTGGCACTTCAAATTGCGCGTTGCTGAAGTTTGAAAAAGAAAACGGGATCTGGAAGGCGACCAATATGGACGCCCTTCAGTCTCCCGTCTCGGTACACGAGGATGTGCGTTAAGCCGCCAGCTTCAGAAAATCCGAATATTTTCTTTCGGGTCTTGGGCCCATATGGCCGATGACTTCGGTGGCTGCTTCCGCGCCCAGGCTGCCGCACTTTACCAATTCCAAGCCTTGCGTATAGCCGTACAGGAACCCTGCCGCATACTGGTCGCCCGCGCCTGTCGTATCGACAACCTTGACGCTACTGGCGTTGATAGCAACTTCTTTTTGTCCGGAAATGATCAGTGATCCTTTTTTACCGCGTGTCAGGACGGCCACTTCGCATTTATCACGGATGCATTTGACGGCATCGTCGAAATTGCCAACTTCATACAGCGATTTCAGTTCATCTTCATTCCCGAATACGATATCGACATGGTTTTCAACCAGATCCAGAAAATCCGAACGGTGGCGCGCGACACAGAATGAGTCCGACAACGTCAACGCAACTTTACGTCCTGCATCGCGGGCGATTTTGGACGCCAGGCGGAAAGCCTGTTTCGCCTGAGGCGGGTCGAACAGATAACCTTCCAGATAGGTTACCGCAGATGATGCCACCATATCGGCATCAATATCCGCCGTGGACAGTTCAACCGCCGCGCCTAAATAGGTATTCATGGTGCGCTGTCCATCCGGGGTCACCAAAATCAGGCAGCGGCCGGTCGGCGCGCCTTCGATCAGAGCTCAGTTGTATAGAATCTTTGCGCGCGCTTTCACATCGTGACGGAAAACATCCATAGATTGTCTTGCGCGACTTGCCGATATATGCACACCTTTGCCGCCAAAACCGGCAAAGCCGCCATTGTATTGCCTGCGGAACCGCCGGATACCTGTACGGCTGCCTGCCCCATCAGGTTGGTGGAGGATCCTTTGCGGCAGGCATCGATCGTGAGTCATGGCGCCTTTTTCCAGGCCGTTTTTGGCAATAAAATTCTCGTCTGTCTGCGAAAGGACATCAACCAGCGCGTTTCCAATGGCCAGAAGGCCGTATTTGGGCTCAGACATTATGTTTTCCTGTTATTTGAATATATGCAGCGACAAACTACCCTTATTGCCCTGCTTATGCAAGGCAGGTAAGAATAGCGCGACAGAGGACGATTATCATGGCGAAATCTAAAAAATCCGAGACCACCCCCTTAAAAGACCGCGCCGTTAAGGCCGCGCTTACCATCGCGGCGCGGGACGGATGGAACGGCGTAACCTTCCAGGCCATAGCAGAGGAAACGGGCTCGAGTATTTCGTGACCGCCATGACCTGTTCGAAGACCGTTTTGATATACTTGCCGCCTATGGCCGCATGGTCGATCGCTGCATGCTGGCCCATGCCGGGAAAGATGACAGCGGATCGCCGCGTGACCGATTGTTCGATTTGATCATGGAACGGTTCGATATTCTGAACGAAGATCGCGAAGGCCTGGTTGCCGTCCTCGACGGCTTAAAGACCGACCCGAAGCAGCTTGTTTTGTCCCTGCCCCATCTTGGCCGGTCGATGAGCTGGATTCTGGAAGCCGCTGGCGTTTCAACCTTCGGCTGGCAGGGCGGCTTACGAATTATCGGCCTGACTGGCCTTTATCTCAAAACCCTCCGCCACTGGATGGACGATGAATCCGAAGACATGTCGGTAACAATGGCCGCGTTGGATAAAAATCTGGAGCGTGCGGAAAGACTGGCAAAGCGGCTTTAAGATAATTTCCTTAATTATATTTGTTGCGCTTACAGATATGTTACCATATTATAATAACGGTGTTTAACTTAAAGGAAAAATTATGTCTCCTTTTTCAAAAGTACTAACCCTTACCGGAACTTTTCTTGCAGCTATGGGCTATATGACTTACGATTTGTTAATTCATGAAAATACAGTTTCTGCAAACATTGAAAATATCACATGGGGCGGAAAGTATTTTTTGGTTGAAACTGATAAAGGCTGCTTTCAACTTATAAATGGCGACATTAATGCTCGCGGACCATGGGAACTAAGCGTATCCGGCAACATTGTGCGTAATATAGGCGGCTGCCCATTTATTGCTAAAATGAAAGAGACCGGAACGCCTCGGCCATAACATCCTATCTTTTTTGGTTGTCCAAACCTTACGCCACCGCATGCTGGAACACATGGTTCTCTGACCACAGGCGTTCCAGTACGTCGCACAACGCATCGACATCCTCGATACTATGCGCACCCGTCGCGGTCAGGCGCAGGCGCTCCGTCCCTTTAGGCACGGTCGGGTAATTGATCGGCTGGACATAGATATCAAAGCTGTTCAGCAGGATATCCGTCACCATCTTGCAACAGGTCGCGTCGCCCACGATCAGGGGAACGATATGACTCTCCCCTTTCAGATACGGCAATCCGGCTTTTTCCAGGCGGTTTTTCAGATGGCGGACATTGCGGCGCTGGCGCTGGCGTTCCATATCCGAGACCATCAGATGTTCGATACTGGCTTTCGCCCCGGCCAATACGGCAGGCGGCAGGGCCGTCGTGAAAATAAATCCGGAGGCATAGGAGCGCACGGCATCGACCGTCGCGGCGTTTCCGGCGATATACCCGCCCATCAGGCCATAAGCCTTGCCGAAGGTGCCTTCGATGATATCGACGCGATCCATGATGCCTAATTGTTCAGCGACACCTGCGCCATGCGGGCCATACATGCCAACGGCGTGCACTTCATCCAGATAGGTCAGCGCATTATAACGTTTGGCCAGCGCCACGATCTCAGCAATCGGCGCGATGTCACCTTCCATCGAATAGACGGATTCAAACGCGATGATTTTCGGGCGGTTCAAAGGCTGCGCCTTCAGCAACTCTTCCAGATGCGCCACATCGTTATGGCGGAACACCTGCTTTTCGCAACGGCTGGACTGCATGCCGTGGATCATCGATGCATGGTTCAATGCGTCGGACAGAATGATGCAATCCGGCATTAGCCTGCCCAGTGTCGACAGCGCGCCTTCATTGGCGACATAGCCGGACGAAAAAGTCAGTGCGGCCTGTTTGTTGTGCAGGCGCGCCAGGGTTTGTTCGAGTTTGACATGATAAATCGTCGTGCCGGAAATATTACGCGTGCCGCCCGCACCCGCGCCGCTGTGTTCCAGCGCCGCCTTCATGGCATCCAGCACCGTCCGGTTCTGGCCCATGCCGAGATAATCGTTGGAGCACCATATGGTGACCTCGCGCGCCGATCCGTCCGGCGCATGATACAGAGCCTTGGGGAATCGCCCGGCGATCCGTTCCAGCGTCGCAAAGGTGCGGTAACGCCCTTCCTGTTTCAGGGCATCCACCTTGTCCGCAAAATGCTGTTCGTAGTTCATCGGCTACTCAGGATGACAGTTCTTATGGATGTGTTATAACATCAAACAGGTTTTCGCCACTGGATTTTCATTATGATCATCGTTTTCGGCTCTATTAATATGGATATGTTTATTGATTCCGACCGCATGCCGGAGGTCGGGGAAACCGTGGTCTGCCCAAGTTATGAGACATCGCCGGGGGGTAAGGGCGCGAACCAGGCTCTTGCCGCCTTGCGGGCCGGGGCGAAGGTTGCGCTGATCGGCCGGTCCGGCGATGACGGCATGGGAACCAGAATCGTCACGAATCTGCGGCGGGAAGGCGTTATGACTTCCGGCGTTGCACAATCCCCGCAACCGACGGGTTGCGCCATTATCTTTCGCGGCAGCGACGGTCAGAACCGCATCGTGGTTGCCAGCGGCGCCAATGCCGAGGTGACAGCCGACCAGGTGCCGGATGAAATCCTGAAACCCGGTAATGTCGTCCTGATGCAGATGGAAACGCCACCGGAGGAAAACTGGATCCTGCTGGACCGGGCGAAGAAGCTCGGCGCGATGACGATCCTGAACGCCGCGCCCGTGCGCCCCATTCCCAAAGAAATCTTTCCGCTGATCGACGTACTGGTCGTCAATGAGATTGAGGCCGCGCAATTATCCGCACAGATTGGTATCAAGGATACGGATTTCTTAAAACAAGCCGCCGCCTTGTCCGCCGCCGGGCCTTTGACATGTATTGTCACGCTTGGTGCTAAAGGCGCTGTAGCCTGGACCAAAGACAACAAACCGTTTCATGTCCCCGCCCTTAAAGTTGATGAAGTTGTGGATACCACAGGTGCAGGCGATGCGTGGTGCGGCACGTTGGCGACAGCGTTGTATCAAGGCATGGCTCTGGAAGACGCGATGAAACGCGCATCGGTGGCGGCGTCATTATCATGCATGAAAAAAGGGGCGCAGGAGTCATTCCCCTATCTTGGGGATATTGAGGACAATCTCTCAAAATTATGAAATATCAGACGCTGATATTGATGTTCGCGCCGAGTGACCGGGACAGAGGCACGACTGTATTGGACAGCATATTGGCAATCGCCTGATCCGTCTGCGCAGCCTGCTTCATCACCGCAAGCGCGACATTCTGCTGGATAATGGCCTGCTGGGCGATCAGGGCGGCTTCCATGCCTGTAAGTCCTTTCAAACAAAGTATATCAGGAAAATGGTTAAAAATCCCCTGTCAAAGCACCCTGTTCTCCTTGGCCTTTTGGCTATATACTCCCCGCCATGAAAACACCTGCAAACCGCGACGAATTCATATCTGTTTACAATGATTTACAGCACCGCTTCGCTGCCATGCAGCCAGAGCTGGAAGTCACGGTCCGCGATCCTGCGCAGGATGTGGAAGGCTATGTCGTTGTCTGGAATACGGGCATCAGCCGCGGCGGGCCTCTTGACGGCTGCGGCAAGGGCGGCACGCGGATTATGCCGAATTTAAAACTGGACGATATCAAACGGCTGGCACGGGCGATGGCGGAGAAAAACGCGGCGGCGGGTCTGCCGCTGGGCGGCGCAAAATCCGGCATGCGGGGCGATCCATCCGATCCCGCCTATGAAACCAAATTCCGGCATTTCGTGAAGGCCGTGAAGAACAGCCATATTCTGTTCGAACAGGGCGGCATTTTCGGCGGCTTTGGATATGACATCGGATGCAGGCCGCCGCTGAATGCGATCTGGGCGTGCGAGGAGCTGGGTTCGCGCAAATCCTTCACCGGCAAGCCCCTCGATATGGGCGGCACGGATTACGACCGGGAAGGCGTGGCGGGCCTTGGCGTCGCCACGGCGGCCAAGGCGATGCTGGAACATTATAAACATCCGGTCGCAGGCGCATCCTTCACCGTTCAGGGTCTGGGCGCGATGGGTGCGGCGGTGTTGCGATATTTCAGTGGTTATGGCGGACAGGTGAAAGCTCTGGCCGATCCGAAATATGGCGGCACGTGGACATTCGAAAACAATATTTCTGCCGGGCTGCTCGATGCGCTTATCAAACAAAACACTGAGGCCGCGCAAACCCTTCTGCAGAAAGAAGGCGCGCTGTTGTCCGGCAATGTACGGGATGTTCTGGCCATCGTTGCAGATGTTGCGTTCCCCTGCGCCGTTGAAGATGTCATTACAAAAGACAATGCCGACCAGATCGGCACGAAATTTCTCTGCGAAGGCGCGAACAATCCGACCACTGCGGAAGCGCATGAGATTTTGCACAGGCGCGGCATCAAGGCCGTGCCTGATATCATCGCCAATCCCGGCGGCATCATCGCCGCCTTCGTGGAAATGACAACGGAAAGCGGTAACAAGGCACAAGCCGCGAAGGACATGACCATCGAACGCGTTACCGCGAATACGCGCGATATGCTGGCGCTGTGCGACCGGTTCTATATCCCCGCAGACATGGCGGGCGATTTTATGGCGTGGAGCAGGATATTCAAACAATGAACGGCGCACAGATCCTTGTTAAAATACTGGCTTCCTACGGTGTGCAGCGCGTGGCGACTGTGGCGGGGGAAAGCTATCTCTCCGTACTCGATGCCTTGCTCGACCATCCAGACATCCAAGTCGTTACATGCCGCCAGGAAGGCGGCGCGGCGTTTATGGCGGAAAGCTGGGGTAAGCTGACCAATACCCCCGGCATCTGTTTTGTGACGCGCGGCCCCGGCGCCTGCAACGCGTCAATCGGCATCCACACCGCCATGCAGGATTCCACGCCGATGATCCTGTTCATGGGCCAGGTACGGCGGGAGGAAAAAGGCCGCGAGGCGTTTCAGGAGATCGACGTCGCCAAAGTCTTCGGCACCATGGCGAAATGGGCAACCGAAATCACCGATGCGTCGCAAATACCCGAAGTCATGCAGAAAGCTTTCAGCACTGCCCTGTCCAGCCGCCCCGGCCCGGTGGTGATTGCGCTGCCGGAGGATATGCTGCGCGATCCGGTAAAAACCGATAAAGCACCCGCCTTTATGGCGATCCGCCGGACGATGGGGCAAAGCGATCTGGATGCCATCGGCAAGCATCTGAAAAAAGCACAACGCCCCATTGTCCTCGCGGGTGGATCGGGGTGGACGGATGAGTCCTGCGCGGCGCTGATGCGTTTTGCAGAAAAAAACAACCTGCCTGTCGCGGCGGCATTCAGGCGGCAGGATTTATGCGATCATCGCCATCCCAATTATGTTGGCGAACTTGGCACCGGACCGAACCCGGCGCTTGTTGAAACATTCAAGACATCTGACCTTGTCATCGCTATTGGTACAAGGCTGGGTGAGATTGTGACGCAAGGCTACACACTCCTTGACCTGCCGAAACCAAAACAAACATTGATCCATATCCATGCTTCGGGCAGCGAACTGGGCAAGGTTTACAAACCGACGCTAAAAATCCAGGCAGACCACAGCCATGCCGCCATCGCACTGGGTGAACTGACTGTGGGTGGCCAAGGCTGGGCGGGATGGACGCAAGGCCTGCGCGCTGCCTATGCGCAATGGACGACGATCGATCCTACGCACCAACCTGACTGGAACGGCGCGAATATGACGGCGATCTTTAGCCATCTGCGCGACACCCTGCCCGCCGACGCCATCGTCACCACCGATGCCGGAAATTTCAGTGGCTGGGCGCAGCGTTACCTGCGCTATGGCCGACCGGGCCGCCTGCTGGCCCCGACCAGCGGCGCAATGGGCTATGGCGTGCCGTCCGCTATCGGCGCGTCCCTGATGTATCCGGGCCGGACTGTATTGGGCCTGTGCGGGGATGGCGGGTTTATGATGACGGGCCAGGAACTGGCCACCGCCATGCATCACGGGGCGAAGCCGGTCATCATGATCTGTAACAACGGCATGTACGGCACGATCCGCATGCATCAGGAGAAAAACTACCCGGGCCGGGTCAGTGCGACCGCTTTGAGCAATCCGGATTTTGTAAATTTATCAGCCAGTTACGGCGCATGGACTACGCGAATAACCCAGGCCAGCGCCTTCCCCGCCGCATGGGACGCCGCCCGGAAGGCCGGAAAACTGGCGGTTTTGGAGATTGCCATGGATCCAAGACAGATCACGACAAATGCAAAAATATAGCTGCCATTGAGGGTGCAGCATCAAATTTGCATAAATATTTAAAAATCATGCATAATTAAAGGACTGATAAAAATATAACGGGTGTCAAAATGGCTGATAAATGCGACCTGGAACGAGAGTTGGCCGTATTAGGTGGCTGGGATGATGCACGTAATGCACTTATGAGCGCAGATCTTTTACAAAAATTTGGTAAATGTGCAGATCCCGGCACCCCTGAATATCAAGCACGGGTTGAAGAAAGAACCGTTCTAGAGCAAGATCTTGGCATGACGCCCCTGCTTGGCCCGGACACTTTCGTAGGCCCGAAACTTCCAACCCCGCATCGGTAAGCGTTTTACTTTCATTAACGTGTAATTCAAAAATAAAAAAACTAACGTTATCGGCTTATTTTTTGTTATAACGCCCATTATGAGTACAGGGCGTTTCGATACTATCAGTGTAACTTTCGGGCGAATTACGTCAGAATCAGGTAAGCAGCCAATGCTTGGCCGCCTGTATCCATCGATCACGCCTGCGTTCAAAAGTTCGGCCATCCCGGTCCATGATGTTCTGACCCTGCTGGATGCCGGTTACAGGCCGTCGGATATTAAATCCATGATTCCGACCCTGGAAGATAATGATATTTCCGCCTGTATCGGCTTCGCCGCCACGCATATCAAGGACAGGCATGAATACAAGCGGAACAATCGTTATAAAGCCGCCCGTATCCTGCTGGATGAAAATCTTTCGCCCGCATTGGTGGAAGCGCTTTACCAAACCATTGGCGGGCTATCCAGCATTTATTATGAAGGCATGAACGGCTATACGGATGAATTCATTTATTGGCGCCCGACTGCGAAAATTTCCAAGGGCAGCCGCACCAAGAAAAACATGCGTCACGTGATTATCACGCAGGACAGCGATTTGTGCGACATTGCAGAAGCCCAGTGGATGCAGCGCATCCACACATGCGCGACACCGGAATCTATCAATTTCATGGATACAAATACGATTATCCTGATTGCCGATCCTAAAATGGCGGCCAAGGAAGGCGCCGAATTCTATAAAAAACTTGCTGGAAAAATCATGCGTGCTGTGTTCAATCCCGAAACGCCGGCGCCTTGGTACAGGGCGTCCAAAACATCCCTTTCGGCTGGCATCTCCTTACAAAAACTTATCGAGTACGCCGAGAAAGATGCCCTTATAAAAAGATACCTGAACGGCGAAGTATCCGAGGAAGAGCGCGCTATTGCCCGCGCGAAAAGAAAAACGTCAACGCCTTTAACAAGCGTTCCTTCTATTGTTATTGAACCGCAAACCGCTCCATTGCTTGCGCCAGTTTAATATCCCGCTCCGTCACGCCGCCCGCGTCATGGGTGTTCAGGG
Organism: Alphaproteobacteria bacterium; assembly: GCA_044220535.1. Lineage (GTDB taxonomy): Bacteria > Pseudomonadota > Alphaproteobacteria > Micavibrionales > Micavibrionaceae > JBDHTS01. Next base: position 16,267 of record JBGAQU010000043.1, read on the forward strand.
TAACGTCCACGCGGTTATAGACATTAAACCATTCCGGATGGTGATCCATCTTTTCCGCCAGCAAGGCTACGCGACTCATAAAAGCCCATGCTTCGCTGAAATCCTTGAATTTGAAGCTTTTGCGAATCGCGCGCCCGTTCTCCGCCTTCTCCCAACCTGGCAGTTTTCCAAGGATTTCAGCGATGGATTGCTCCGTCATTTTCTCCGGCATTGTGGGACTCCCTAATTAAGCTTAGAATTATGAAGAATCATAATAACCCTTTTGGTGTGCAATGGGTCAAGTCGCAATGGATCGTCGTCATATTGTCATGAATTTCACCACACCGCCTTCGATAGAGGATGTCGAGGTGATCGCCCGGACGTGCCTGGCCGAGGGCATGCCGGACGAAATGGCGGAAATGGTTGAGAATATCACCGTCGAGGTTGAGGATATGCCCGACGAGACGCTGGAAATGGAGATGGAGCTGGATCATCCGTATGAGTTGGTCGCCCTCTATAAAAGCGGACGGCAGATCTCACCCGGCGTTGAGCGCAAGGTTGCCAATGACGATGACGTCCTGATTCTTTTTCGCCGGGCCTTACTGGATTTATGGGGTGAAACGGGTGAGGATATCAATGTCCTGGTGCGCCAGGTCATGATCGAGGAACTGGGTCAGCATTTCGAATTCGGCGAGCGTGAGATCGACGAAATGGTGCGGCAGCATCATCAGGGACGGCTCTGAATTTCCTTGTGCCGCCGCGCCGCGAACACATCATATATATTATCCTGTGCGCAAACGATCCGGACCTCCTGTAACGGATCGCCCAGTCTTGCCAGCACGCCGTCAAAGGCCAGCCGCGCCGCGCGTTCTGCCGGATAGCCGTTACGTTTACCGGTAGCGATGGCGGGAAAGGCAATGCGGGAAAGTTTCATGCGCCGCGATGCTTCCACCGCGTTCCGGTAACAGTTGACCAGATCCCGTTCCGCCCGGTCGAATCCGCCGTCTTTCCAGGGTGGTGTCATAACAAACAGAAGATGTTTGGCCGGAAGATTCAATCCGGGCAAGGCAAACACATCCCCTATCCTCGGCTGGTAAATATGTTCGAGGATCATATCGTCCAGTTCAGGGGCCAGCGCAATCAGCGCCTTGTTTACGCCGCTTTGGATTTTTAATGTAACCGGAAGGTCGGTTATAATAGCGTCCAGCCCCGTTTGCCGGGTAATATCGCCTTTGCAGATGGTAATCCTGTCGATCATGGAATTGAGTATGACAGAAATTAGAAAATTTAATAATACGTCATCCCCGCGAAGGCGGGGATCC
>JBGAQU010000043.1:17599-22478 GCA_044220535.1 Alphaproteobacteria bacterium
TCCCCGCGAAGGCGGGGATCCGGCGGTGAGGCCTACAGACTATGCCTGTGTCGCCGCATTCCCGCCTTCGCGGGGATGACATGTGCTTGGAAAACGAACATATTCTTTTTTTCCATTGCCATTATTTTTTTGTCTTTTATCTCCCCGGCCTTGGCGAACGGCCTCGCCATGCATGGAGCGCCGAAATATGCGGATGATTTCCAGCATCTGGACTACGTCAAGCCGGATGCGCCGAAGGGTGGGCAGGTTATCCAGTCTTTTCCGGGCACGTTCGACAGTCTCAATCCCTTCGCCATCAAGGGCACGGCGGCACAAGGCCTATCCCTTTATTATGACCGATTGATGCAGCGCGTGTGGGATGAACCCTTTACGCTTTATCCGCTGATCGCCGAAAGCGCGGATGTTCCGGAAGACCGGTCCAGCATTACCTTCCACCTGAATCCGAACGCGAAGTTTCAGGATGGTTCGCCCATCACCGCCAGCGATATCGTGTTTTCCATGGAAACGCTGCGCGATTCCGGACGCCCCAATATGCGGCGGGTTTATAAACTGATCGCCAAAACCGAAACGCCGGACGCGCATACAGTGAAATTCGCGCTGGGCGAAGGATATGACCGCGAAACCGTGATGATCATTGCCATGATGCCGGTGCTGTCGAAAAAATGGTGGTCGGGCAAGGCATTCGATTCTTCCACGCTCCAACCGCCCCTTTCCAACGGTCCCTACAAAATCGCCAGCGTAGAACCCGGACGGCGCATCGTGTATGAGCGCGACAAAAATTACTGGGCAGCCAATTTGCCCGTCAATCGCGGCCAGTATAATTTCGACCGCATTATCTATGATTATTATCGCGACGATGTCGTGGCGCTGGAGGCGTTCAAGGCAGGCAATGTCGATCTACGCCGTGAATATAATGCCGCGAAATGGGCAACGGCCTATGACATTCCCGCCGTTAAAAACGGAGAGATCATCAAGGAAGACATGACGCATGGGCGGCCCGAACGCGTCACCGCCCTGATCTTCAACACCCGCCGCGCGCCGTTCGATAATATCCTTGTGCGGCAGGCGTTATCGCAGGTGCTGGATTTCAAATGGATCAATGAAAACCTGTTTCGCGGGCAGTATAAGCGCATCGGCAGTTACTACCCCAACTCCGCGCTCGCGGCCAGCGGCACCCCTTCGCCCGATGAACTGGCGCTGTTGACGCCATTTAAATCGCAATTGCCGCCAGAGGTATTCGGCCCGGCCTGGCAGCCGCCGGATATTGAGAACCAGGCCGATATGCGGAAACATCTTCTGTTGGCCGACAAACTCCTCAAACAGGCCGGATGGATTGTGAAGGACGGCAGGCGCGTGAAGGCGGACAACCCTGCCCGCCCCCTGACCTTCGAGATCACCGTCAATTCCGTTCAGGATGAAAAAGTCGCGGTGCAGTTCAAGACAGGTCTGGCGCGGCTGGGGATCGATATCACCATAAGGCGGCTGGACACAGCGGCCTTTACCGGACGCCTCAATGATTATGACTATGACATGGTAATGTGGTACTGGACCAATACTCTGTCCCCCGGCTCCGAACAGATGCAATACTGGACCTGTGTGGCCAAAGACCAGAAATCCCGCTGGAACTACGCCGGCATCTGCAATCCCGCCATCGATGCCCTCAGCAAGCAGATCGCTATGTCTAAAACGCGGGAAGAGCTGGAAACCAATGTCCATGCGCTGGACCGGGCCCTGACCTGGGGCTGGTACATGATCCCGCTATACTATGCCGGGGTGGACGATGTGGCCTATCGCAGTACGCTGGCCCATCCAGCCGTCACCCCCGTTTACGGCTTCGTTTTTGAAACATGGTGGGCAAAAACACAGAATAAACATTGAGCGCAAGCCGCTAGCCTGCTAGTTTTAGTCAGGTTTTATGACAGGCTGGATCCATGACCGCACATCGCATTGTTACCGTTCTCCTTGGCGTATCCGTACTGGCGCTTGGCGCCTGTTCCGACAGCGTCCTGCCCCGCACCAATCTGGCGGGCGCAAAATACTGGGAGCGTAGCGACGCCTCATCCTCGGTCTATCTGGAAGGGCCGAAGGCGCAGCAGATGCTGCAGCGTGATATTTCCCGCTGTGTCACTGAAATCCGCGAGCTGGAACGCTTGGGTTCGATTCGCCATGCGATGCCCGCCGATCCGGAACCGTCAGGCGGCGTGCCTGATTTGCGCAGCCCCGAAGGCGCGCTGGAACAATATGAAACGCCCCGCCGCCAGGGTTACCTGTATTCCGAATATTACGGCTATCACGACTTTGAAACCTGCATGCAGTCCAAAGGCTGGGAACGCGTCCAGTACCTGCCCTATGACCGCGCCGAACAATCCCGCAAGGATTATGTAGAAACCATCACGCGCCAGCAATACCGCACGAAGAATACGCTGCCCGAACCGAAGACCACGGATAATGTGAAGACACAGACATCTGGCGAATATAACGGGTTGAATAATTGATTTTTTTACATCGTCATCCCCGCGAAGGCGGGGATCCGGCGATGAAAATTACAAATCCCAGATGTTAAGCCGGATCCCGCCTTCGCGGGGATGACAGCCAGAAAAATATTTTCTACCTAAATCTTCAGCAACTTTCAAAACAGCCTCTACCGTCAGCCCCTCCATCAAACTCCGCTCCAGCGTTTTAGGATTGTACCCTTCGAACGCCGTCAGCCGCGCGAAATCCTGCGGTGTCGCCACATAGGCCGTTTTCCTGCCCCATGGCTGGTACAGATGCGGCCAGCTGGGGCCGAACAGGCCGAGATGTCCGGATTCCGCCGCTGCCGCGCAATGCATCAGGCCGGAATCATTACCGATATAAAAGGCGCAGCGCTGCAGGGCCGCGGCCGCCGTACCGGGATCCGTCTTTGCGATCATGTCAATCTGCTGCGCTTGCGGAACGCTCGCCAGGACGGTCCTTGCCGCCTCTTCCCTCCCGGCGCCGCGAACACGGCAACCTGCGCCCCGGCAGAATTCCATTCGGGCTCGTCAGTTGTTCGATCACGGCCATAAACCGGTCCGCAGGCCAGGTTTTGCCGATCCAGTTGGCCGCCGGGCCGACCGCCAGAACCGGTGATCCATCGGGTATAAATTGCGCAGCCGCCGCCCGCTGACGGTCAGAAACCCAGATGACCGGCTCAGGCACTGCGGTCAGCTTCATCGCCGCCGCATTCTGGCCCACTTTATGAAGAGATTTATCGATATGGCTGGAATGGATATAACGCTGTTTTGCAGGCAGAAGACGGGAGACAGCACTATCCCGGAGGTCAATAATTATGTCCCATCGCGTTGGAAACGTTTTCATCCATAACTTTAACCAATGCCTGCTATAAGATTGTTTTTTCAATATAATAACCTGCTCGAGATTGGGCATGCCTTCAAACAGGCTGGCAGGCAGGCCGCCACAGGCGATTGTGATACGCGCGGCAGGGTAAGTCCGTATCAGATGGTCGAGCAGTCCGGTCGATAAAACGGCATCGCCGAGGCGGTTCGATGTGATAAACAGGATGTTCATAGGGAACGAAGGTACTGATGTTTGACGGATTTGTAAAACTGCCGGGGCGCGGCCTGATCACGGTGACGGGCGAAGACCGCCATGCCTTCCTGCAGGCGCTGGTCAGCAACGATCTCGACCTTTTGCAGACCCAAACATCACTTTACGCCTGCCTGCTGACACCGCAAGGGAAGTTTCTGTTCGATTTTATCATTTACAGGGACGGCAATCGCCTGCTTCTCGATTGCGAAGGCGGGGAACGGGCGGAAGCGCTGTTGAAACGGCTGAAGATGTATAAGCTGCGCTCAAAAGTGGAGATGACGCTTATGGCTGATGTGCCTGTTTATGCATCGGCGCAGGGCACATATCCCGATCCGCGTCATCTGCAGCTCGGTTTCCGAAGTTTGGAACGACCTGAGAACCTTTCCGAACAGCTCTTCTCCGTCTGGGATGAACATCGCATCCGTCTGGGCGTGCCAGATGGCAGCCGCGATATGGTGCCGGAACAATCGACCCTGATCGAATGCAATATCGACCAGGTAAAGGGTATTTCCTTTACCAAGGGCTGCTATATCGGCCAGGAGCTGACCGCGCGGATGCAACACCGCGGGCTAGCGAAAAAGCATTTGTATTCGACGGAATGGGAAATTGCCCCACCTGCTTCCGGCACCGATATTGAGATCGACGGCAAACTGGCAGGCACAGTCCGTTCCTCCTCAGGCCATGTCGCATTTATCTTGCTTAAAGATGACATGATTAATAATCTGCGTGATCAGAATTTTAAAATTATCGATGCAGAGTCCTTTGATGGATAACAATGAACTTACTATTCTTTCGCATGCTGCCAGCCAGGCGCAGCGATCCGAGCTGATGAATTATGGCGCTTCCCTGCTATCGCTGACAATTGCCATTGCCTGTTCTTCGCAGCCTGTTTATGCTATCGGATTATCCGTGTCTTCTTTATGCGTCCATGCTTTTATCTCACACAGCGAAGGCAAAAAATTAAAAAAGGAATTCGAAATCGCTACGGCTGGCTCACGCTCCGTGGCGATTGCTGAAATCGCCGGCAGTATGGGCAGGTTCGAACGCTCTTTGATTATACCGACGCTGACGCATCCGCTAAATGCGGGGCTCATGGCCGCCTTTTGGTTTGCCGCCATGCCTTCGATGAATTTAGTCGTGGCGCCCGCACTGCTTATGGCCCGGGAAAATTTCTGCTGGCGCCCCGTAAACGATGCGTTCAGGAAAATTCTGGGCCAGCAGCCTTAAGGCATCACAGCCACGGCGTCTTTTTGACGATCTGCTCCCAATCCATGCGCTTTCTGAACTTCGGGTTGGACGGGATGATATA
>JBGAQU010000044.1:0-20858 GCA_044220535.1 Alphaproteobacteria bacterium
CATTCCTGGCCGATTGCTACGATAACCCCGAAGAATTCCGCTTTGCATCCCAAAGCTGGTTTGCGCTGAGCAAGTTTCAGGAAATCCGCAAAAAACAAAATGAAGACCTGATCAACGTTGTCGACCAGGGCCTGCTGAACATCCGCGCCTATAATAAAGTCCTGTTCAAACAGGAAGACCGCGAAGCACTTCATATCTTGAACCAGACCCTTGATTATTTTGAGACCCAGCTGGGCCGCCCTGACCTGATTGTGCACCTGAAATGTTCGGTGCAGGAGCAGATGACCCGCATCCGGGCGCGTGGCCGGGAATATGAAGGCACTGTATCGCTTGGTTTTATCGCTGAACTCCAGCGTGAAGTCAACATGATGGTCGCGCAGGCCCGTGCCGAAGGTGTACCAGTCATGACCATCGATACCGAAGAAGTCTTCATTCCCGGCAACATGGCCTATGCCGAGCGTCTGGCGCGGGAGATTTCGCAAATGGTTTATATTCGTAGCAACAACGACGAAGTAACAGCGCCTCAGTACCGCGAACCCGCCAACGATAAAACACCGCTGCTCCAGTACATTGAAATGGCGGAGGCCGTTTGATCGTCCGTTGGCATATCTTCCAGGATCATGGCCTGCGCTGCGAAGCGCAGGTTTTTTTGCCTGAAGACACCAAAAACAATAAAGCGCTTTTATTCTGTCCCGGCTTCCCCGGCGCAGGCGCGACCCTGTTTGAACAGCGTCATGCGGGTGCGCTGACTGCCGAAGGCTATGACGTCTACGTCATCAAACATAAAGGCATAAGGCTTGATACGCCAACCGCACCGTTCATGGTCAACAATTCCGCGCGTCTTTCAGAAGGTCGCGTGAAAGGCGAACGCTATATCGGCGGCGCAATTGCCAGCATTGATGACTGGCTCACAGAACCGCTTCCGGCTCTGGCCGAACTGCATGACCGCTATCAATCCATCGATGTCATCGGCAACAGTTTTGGCGCTTTATCCGCCCTCTGGTCGCTGACCATGCCGGGTGCCGCTTCGGCCAAGGTCAAATCTCTCGTTCTGTATGCCGGGGCGCAGGGCATGGCCGACAGCATCATGCGGATCTGGAAGCCGGAATATATTGATGTGCCGCGTATTGCCGATAAGGTCGCGCTAGAAGACGCCGTTCAAATCGTCGCCCGCCTGAAAACGGTCTATGAAGATTTGCCAAAGCGCGTTTCGGATGGGTTGGAATCACATATCGCCCTGACTTATCTGGTGGTGGAACGAGACGAACTCCTGACCCTGACCGATACCGACCATTTCCGCGCTGCCATCGGCGGACGGGGCAGGGTAGTGATGGACACCATCGACAAACTCCTGCCCGAACACGGCCTGATGGCCCATGACACGCCGGAATATCCGACCAGAGAAATCCTCCGCCTCTTGTCATCCTGAGCGTAAGCGAAGGATCTTCACTGCTGGGCCTGGCTTCACCGATGCAGATCCTTCGCTTACGCTCAGGATGACAACATACTCTTATTGAAAAACCCCAGGCAATCGTGTTAAATGCCGCTAGTTCAATCCTTTGCGGAGTTTATCCCTATGGCCGACCAGTCTTTCGATATCGTTGTCATCGGCGGCGGACCGGGCGGCTATGTTGCGGCCATCCGCGCGGCGCAGCTGGGGATAAAGACGGCGGTGGTGGAGGGGAACCATCTTGGCGGCATCTGTCTGAATTGGGGCTGCATCCCGACCAAGGCCTTGCTCCGCAGCGCAGAGGTCATGCACCTGATCAACCATTCCGAGGATTTCGGGATCAGCGTGAAGGGCGCGTCTTTCGACCTGAAAAAAATCGTCGAGAGGTCCCGCAAGGTTTCCAAGCAACTCTCCGGCGGCGTCGGCCATCTGCTGAAGAAAAACAAAGTCACTGTGTTCGACGGTTTCGGCAAGCTGCAGGGCAAAGGTAAAGTTGCCGTTGAAAAAGACAGCAAGCCTGTCGCCGACCTGACCGCAAAGCATATCGTCATCGCCACCGGCGCCCGTGCCCGTACCATTCCCGGCATGGAACCGGACGGCAAGCTGGTTTGGACCTATCGCGAAGCAATGGTGCCGGACATGATGCCAAAATCACTTGTCGTCGTCGGATCCGGCGCCATCGGCATTGAATTCGCCAGCTTTTACCGCACGCTGGGCGTAGAAGTGACTGTGGTGGAAATCATGGACCGCGTGATGCCAGTTGAGGATGAAGAAATCTCTACTTTTGCCCGCAAGCAGTTTGAAAAGCAGGGTATGAAAATCCTGACAGGCGCGAAGGTCGCGAAGCTGGAAAAGGGCAAGGATAACGTCACCGTTCATATAGAAGCGAACGGCAAGACGGAAAAACTGACCGTCGACCGCGTCATCATGGCGGTCGGCATCGTCGCCAACACCGAAAACCTCGGCCTTGATAAAGTACCGGGCGTGAAGGTGGAGCGCGGCAATATCGTCACCGATGAATACTCAAAAACCGGCGAGCCCGGTGTTTACGCCATCGGCGACGTCGCGGGTGCGCCATGGCTGGCGCACAAGGCGAGCCATGAAGGGATCATCTGCGTTGAAAAGATCGCGGGGATTAAAGACGTCCACCCGATGAAAAAATCCAACATCCCCGGCTGCACCTATTGCAACCCGCAGGTGGCGAGTGTTGGCCTGACCGAAAAGGCCGCGAAAGAAAAGGGCCTGGATATCAAAGTCGGCCGATTCCCCTTCATCGGCAACGGGAAGGCGATCGCCCTGGGCGAATCCGAAGGCCTGGTCAAGACCATCTTCGATGCCAAAACCGGGGAATTACTAGGTGCTCACATGGTCGGGGCCGAAGTCACCGAACTGATCCAGGGCTACGTCATCGGCAAAACCGCCGAACTGACCGAGGCTGAGTTTATGCATACGGTTTTCGCGCACCCGACCTTGTCGGAGATGATGCATGAAAGCGTGCTGGCGGCATACGGCAGAGCCGTTCATTTTTAGGGTGACGGCGCCGCGGCCGCTTCAGGCTTTGGGAGCTGGATACCCAGTGCGCGCGGAAGATCGGCGCTGTTGATGATTTCCACGCCTGCGTCACGCAGTTGTTCCAGCATCATGTCTTCCGAGGTTTTGCCTGGGATAAGGTTTCCCTTCTCGTCAACGGCTGGCGTCTTGATGGAACGTGTGACGTCCCAGACGACAATGACCCTGAAACCTGCTTTCTTCGCATCCAGTGCATGCCATCCTACGCAGACATCGCCGGCCAGGCCCTGGAACACCAGTGTGTCGATGGCTTCGGATTCCAGTTTTTCAATCATGGTCATACCGTCTTCAAACCGCGGCTGCGATATCTTGTCGTTTTCAAAAAACGCGGAGTAGGAATCGACCAGGGGGTTTAATGATCCACGCATCTTCGGGGATTTCGAGGTCCGGGTGAAAATCACCGTCCTTCGTGCCTTTGATGCCATGGTCGGTCCAAAGGGTTTGTTCGATTGCGCCTTCAGTATGCTTGGGAACTTCTTTCCCCTTAAGCATCCAGATAACCTCGAACGGCTTTTTGCCGGGATGGCTGCTGGCAAAGGATTTATGTCCTTGGCAATGTGCGTCTTTGGTAAAGAAACGTTTTCTGAAGTGCCTGTTGTTTTTATTTACAAGAGGAATGATCTCATGGCCGCCCTGAACCGGCAGTTTGCCCTCAGGCATACCGTTATTCGCCGGACAAAATGTTCTCTGCATATCGATGGTGCCGAGAGCAACTGTAGAAGGAGCAATCCAATCAATCATAATTTTCTCCTTTTACCTGTTATAGAAATATCGAATTTTGAATCCAAGAGATATTATATTGACATCTGATAACGTTATCATATATCATTAGTCTATGAGAACGATTGTAGACATACCGGAAACGGATATTAAGGCCTTGGATGTATTGGGAAAAAAGACCAATGCATCACGGGCGGAACTGGTGCGACAGGCTGTGGCTGCTTATCTTAAAACTGAAGCTGCTGACCAGAAAAGCAAGCTTGACCAGTATTTCGGTATGCTCAAGGGGTCGTCCAGTTTCGATGGCATGGATGGGCTGGGCTGGCAGAAAAAGATGCGTGGGGAACCGGACAAGCGAGAGGCCGATATGGATCGGCGGATCGCTCAATCCCGTTCACGCGGACTTCATGACCAACCCCAGCAGCTATTCAAAGGCAAATGACCGCCGGATATCTGGATACGAACGTTCTCGTAGCTTTTTTCGATGGCCAGCCGTACATAAGGCAGGCGCTTGAGCGATTTTCGCCCTTGCGCGTGCCTGCTGTTGCCTACGCCGAATTTTTGGTCGGGCTGACCGAGGCAGAATGTGTGGCTGTAGATCCGGTCATTCACAAAATATTCGATGTAATACAGACCGATAACGCCATTTGCCATGAGGCCTCGAAAGTGCGCAGAGAGGCACGCTTGAAATTGATAGATGCCATGATTTATGCCACAGCGCGGGTAGGGGGAGGCGTCCTTATCACTTGCGACAAAGACTTCGACAAAAGCTGGCCGGACGTCTATATTCCTGAGTAAGTCAGGGAATAAGTATGACCTATAATAAAGACCTTCTCGACAAGGCAAAGCGCCACCCCGAAAAACAGAAAAACCCGGATCGCCCGATGGGCAAAAAGCCGGACTGGATCCGCGTCCGCGCGCCGCAGGGGAAGGTGTATCATGAAACGCGGCAGACGGTTCATGACCTGAAACTGACCACGGTGTGCGAGGAGGCAGGCTGTCCCAATATCGGCGAATGCTGGGAGAAGCAGCATGCGACCTTTATGATCATGGGCGAGGTCTGCACCCGCGCCTGTTCCTTCTGCAACGTTGCCACGGGTAAGCCCAACGCACTCGATAAGATGGAACCGCTGCGCGTGGGTGTCGCGGTTGAAAAAATGGGCCTGAAGCATGTCGTGGTCACGTCGGTCGACCGTGACGATCTGGACGACAGCGGGGCCGAGCATTTTGTGAAGACCATCGGCGCGATCCGTTTCAAATCCCCCGGCACAACCATCGAAATCCTTCCCGGCGATTTCCGCGGCGATATTGCCGCCATCGATGCCGTTGCCCGCGCGAAGCCGGACGTGTTCAACCACAACCTCGAAACCGTGCCGCGCCTCTACCCGACCATCCGCCCCGGCGCGCGCTATTTCCGATCCCTTCGCCTGTTGCAGCGGGTGAAGGAAGTCGACCCCTCCATCTTCACCAAATCCGGCCTGATGGTCGGCCTGGGGGAGACGAAGGAGGAGGTGGCGCAGGTGATGGACGACATGCGCGCCGCCGATATCGATTTCATCACCATCGGCCAGTATTTGCAGCCGACCCCCAAACACGCACCGGTGCATCATTTTTGGACCCCAGATGAATTCATGGCTTTGGAAAAAATGGCTCGCGCCAAGGGTTTCCTTATGGTTTCCGCCTCGCCCTTGACCCGATCCAGCTATCACGCCGGTGACGATTTCGCACGGCTGAGAGCGGCGCGGGAAGCAAAGCTGACAGCCGCGGAATAATTTTTTACATCGGGAAATTTCATGACCTCCAGACCTGACCTTTCCAAAGTCAAACTGAAAGCGCCGCAGTCGCTGGATGAAACATATTTTGAGGCTCTGGAATCTGCCAAGGCTGTGGTTGACAGCTTCCTTATGATCAGTGCGTCTTATTACAGGAACGGATCCTGTGATATAGAGGGGCATTGCAACGATCTCCAGGTTCCGATTGTGACGTGCCCGGTTTCTCTTCTGCAATGCGATGAAGCGGATATTGAAAAAATCGTCCAGTTTATATTCAAACATACGAATGTTCTGATGCGTGCGTATTTTGTCAAAAAGCCGCATGATCATCTTTATAACGGCTTGTATGTCTGTAAGGATATCAATCTCGATTATACCAAAGCTATCCTTGATAGCGAGGCTTCGGACCATATCCGTTCACTGCTGCAGATCCGATATCAGGCATGATGCCTAAAAAAATTTAAATCCCGCATGACCCAACAACTTTTCAGCATCGCCGAAAAAGTCCGTTTTTTTCTTGAACCTGTATGGGTTGGCTGGCAGGCAGAGCGGGGTGTGCGGCCTGATATTTTATCGCAATCCCTTTGTGGGAAATCCAGCCTGTTTCTGCAGAAGGTTCTATCTGAAAATTTTTTATTTAAAGCGGAGTGGGTTAGCGGTACGCCGTTTGAGGATGGAAGCGGTCATGCGGCTTGTGGCTTCCGTGCCAAGGATGGATGGCAAGGACATGCATGGGTGGAAGCCGGCGAATTTATTGTCGATATAACAGCAGATCAATTTGGCGGCCCGCCTGTTTTAGTGACAAATATAAATGATGCTAGATATCAAAAAGGAAGCCATGATCTTGCAACGCCTGATGCACAGCAAAGGCGAAAAAAAGCAATTGATATAATATGGCCCGATTGGACAGCGCATAGGCATGAGACTCAGATATACAGTTTACAATTCACAGTCTAATCTGTTTGTTCAATATAGTCTGTATACTGGCCCCTCATGCCCACCCACGCCGAAAAACGCAAGGGGATGACTTCGCGCTGTCAAGGGCTGCACGGGAGGCTAAGTTGGGGCAAGCAGCGGAATAAATTTCATCTTAAGTCTGTAATTTAGGCAGGCTGTTGCCAGCCGTTAAATTGCGGATACCCGATTTAAGGGAGGCTGTTATTTCCACATCCAGCATGTTTTCTAGGAAACCGGCGACTTCGTCGCCGGCATCGTAGAATATTTGAATGACTTTTTTTCTTCCTTCATAACTGATGGAGAAAACCCCCGTGTCGAGACGTAAAAAATCCATGGAGGTAAAGGCTTTCAAATTTATCCTGCCTTCTTTTTCATCCAATACAAAACGCTGTTCTTCAAAAAAACCGATCATGCTGGCAGCTAAACGGTTGATGGGGTTTGGCTGGAGGTTGTTTGCAGGCAGGCGATAAATGCCATTGGCGAATTTGGACTCTATATTGTCCCGAATTCTTTCAACCAGATCCTGGAAGCGCGAAAAAGGAAGATCGTTTTCAACCCATATGATGATGGATCGCGGTTGTGTGTTTGAGGCGCGATTGAAGGCGGCTGTAGCGAGCAGCTCATCAGCATTGCCGATCAGTTCCCGGTAGTCTTCAAAGTTGAATTCGGAGCCAAAGCTAAACATTACAATCCCGTTTTTTTATTTTACGAAACTATATTATTTATTTGATTAGTGTCAATCATTTTAATTTATTGCTGCCTGATGCCTCTCATCATGTCATCTTAAGATGACATGATGAGAGGAAAAGCCGTTAAAACTCCATCCCGAAATCGGCCGATTGCATGCCGGGGATGGATTTTATTTTTTCGGTTATGCCGGGGCCGTCAGCATCATCGTGCAGCATGGCTACCGCCAAGTGGGCGTATCGGGGCCAGTGATGGGTGATTTGGTCAATATGTTCAACACCTTCAATGTTCCGGACAGCCTCTAAGATATTGTCTCTCCGCGCACGATCAAAGTGCATGGCAACCTGGTTCGGGAGGTGTTGTTCCTGCGTATTCTGTTCGTCTGTCATGGTATCGCTTTCTTTTATAGGTTTTATGAGATACCCGTCTTGCCAGCTTCATAAAGCAGGCACCGTGGTAAGGTTAATGTAGCGCTTGCTTGAGAATTGTCAAAAATTATTATGCTAATATAATTTTCGCTTACTAAGATCGCTAAGTAGTTTACATTTCCGATGAACTTAGTGTTATCAGCAGTGTTCTTCCCTTCATGCCCACCCACGCCGAAAAACGAAAAATGCCTTATACGCCGGAACAGATGTTCGATCTGGTTGCGGGCGTCGATCGTTATCCTGAATTCCTGCCCTGGTGTATCGCCAGCCGGATCACGAAGCGGGAAGGGAATATCTTTTTCGCGGATCTGGTCATCGGCTACAAAATGGTCCGTGAACGCTTCACCAGCCGGGTCACGGCGCTGCGGCCCGACCATATACATGTGGAATACCTGTCCGGTCCGATGAAATACCTGTCCAACCACTGGCGGTTCCTGCCGGAGCCGGATGGCGGGTGCCTGATCGATTTTTTCGTGGAGTTTGAATTCAAAAACCCCATCATCCGCAAACTGATGGAAGTGTTTTTCAATGAGGCGGTCAGGCGGATGGTCGCGGCGTTTGAGGCGCGGGCAAAAGAGCTTTATTCAGCTTAGGCCAACGTATCCAAAAACTTCACCAACGCTTTCAATGCAGAATCCACGGTCTGCTCCCTGATCGCTGCACGGTCGCCCTTGAAATTATACTGCCCGCACTGGATTGCGCCGTCTTTTGCGCCATAGGCGATGTAGACCAACCCGACGGGCTTATCGTCCGACCCGCCGCCCGGCCCTGCGATCCCCGTCACCGCGACCGCAATCTCCGCGCGGCTATGCTTGATCGCGCCGCGCACCATGGCGTTTGCCGTTTGTGCGCTCACCGCGCCATGCTGCCGTAATATATCGGCAGGCACCTCCAGCAATTCTTGTTTGGCTTCGTTGGAGTAGGTCACAAACCCGCGCTCGAAAATCTCCGAACTGCCGGGCAGGGCGGTCAAAGCCGAGGCGAGCATACCGCCCGTGCAGGATTCCGCCGTTGCGATCATCAGGCTCATATTGCGCAGCTTCGCGCTTAACTGTTCAACCGGTGACGCCATAGCGTATTCCCCATACAATCAAGGCCGTGGCCATGCCCGCCAGAATATCATCAATCATCACGCCCCATGCGCCCGGCAGTTTTTCATCCGCCCAGCCAATCGGGCCGGGCTTGAAGATATCAAGGGCGCGAAACACGATAAAGGCCAGCGCCACCGTCCAGCCTGAAACGGCGGCGCCGAGCAGGGCGATCCACATGCCCGCGACTTCATCAATCACGATCTCCGACGCGTCATGCGTTCCGCTTAATTCTTCATAGCGTCCCGCCGCCCAATATCCTGCTGCCGAAATCAGAATGGATGCCGCCAGCAAAACCGGCCAGCCGCCCAGCACGAGCATCAGAATTCCAAACGGCAACGCACCCAGCGTGCCCCATGTGCCAGGCCCCGGCCGCATCAATCCGCATCCAAACCATGTGGCGAGCCATACGGCGGGTGATCTGAACGGAACGGGTTCAGCCACGCGGCGCCTCCACCGTGGCAATCGCCTGCGCGGCAATCCCTTCGCGGCGTCCGGTAAATCCAAGCTTCTGCGCCGTTGTCCCTTTGATGCTGACCCGCGCGGTTTCAATGCCGCAGATCTTCGCGACATTCTCCCGCATCGCATCGACATGCGGCCCGACTTTCGGCGCTTCGCAGATCAGCGTCAGGTCCATATTCACAATGCGTCCGCCTTTATTTCTTACTATCCCGACAGCATGCTTCAGAAACACCGAGCTGTCCGCATTGCGCCATTGCATGTCGGAGGAGGGGAAGTGCTTCCCGATATCCCCTTCCGCCACCGCGCCGAGCAAGGCATCGGTCAGCGCATGTAATCCAAGATCGGCATCCGAATGCCCTTCCAGCCCATGGTCATGCGCGATATCGATTCCGCACAGACGGACTATCCCTTTTTTTTGTGGATCGAATGCGTGTACGTCAAACCCTGTCCCTGTCCGCGTTTCCATCGTCGATCCCGTCAGTTGTTCCGCCAGCGCCCAGTCTTCCGGCGTGGTGATTTTGAAATTGCGGCGGCTGCCTTCCACCATTGTCACGGCATGACCCGATTCTGCCACCAGCTTCGTATCGTCGGAATATCGGTTTTCCGGCTTTGCATCGGCATGGGCATCACGAATGACACTGAAACGAAATCCCTGCGGCGTCTGCAAAGCCCACAGCCCATCCCGTTCGACATAATTGCCGTCATCTCGCCTTAACGTATCCGAAACGCGGGTCGCCACACAGGCCGCGCCTGTTTCATGAACCGCCTGAACCGTTTTCAGGATCGTTTGCGTGTCAATGAAGGGCCGGGCGGCATCATGGATCAGCAGGATATCGTTGTCTTTTAATTGAGCAAAATGTTTCAGCCCATTGGCAACACTATGGATTCTTTCAGCACCGCCCATGACTGGCTGCGGCAGGTTCATTCCTTTGACGGCCTCATTATATAAGTCTTTATGGTCAGGGGAGATCACAACGACCAGGGATTGCAGGCCCGGCACACTCAAAAACCTATTAATAGATTGTTTTAAAACAGAAATTCCAGCCATTTTCTGGTATTGCTTCGGCACATCTCCACCCAGCCGGCTGCCACTGCCGCCTGCGACGATCATCACATGAAAGGGAAGAGTTGCAGAAATTTCCATAGCTCTGTATTGTTGCCGCCGCCCGCAATAGAGGATAGTCTTAGGCAATTTTGCAAAAGGATACAACCTTGCCCGCTTCCCGGCATGACAGCAGACAGAATGGCGGCATCCGGTCCTGGATCGACCGGCAGCGCCGCCTGTGGGCGATCAGCGCCGGGAAACGCCGTTCCAAATCGGGCTGGCTGGCCATCGTCCTGATTATCGCGGCGATCACCTCGGGCATCGCCACCTATACCGCGCTGACCGAAACCGAAGACCTGGCCAAGGATTCGAACACGGTCATCTGGCTGCTGAATATCGACCTGATCATCCTGGCCCTGCTGATGGCCGTGATCGCGCGGCGCATCGTGACATTGTTCAGTGGCCGCAGGCGAGGGGTGGCGGGGTCGCGCCTGCATGTCAGGCTGGTCTTCCTGTTCAGTCTGATCGCGGCCACGCCCGCCATCCTGATGACGATTTTCTCCGCTCTGTTCCTGCATGTCGGCGTTGAAAGCTGGTTCAACCAGCATATCCGCACCGCGGTCAATGAATCCCAGGCGGTTGCCGAGGCGTATCTGGAGGAGCATAAGCAGGTGATCCGCGCCGATACCCTGGCCATGGCAAAGGATATCGACCGTGCATCCAATGTTATTAATGAAGACCCTGAAAACCTGCAACGCCTGCTGAACACGCAATCCATGCTGCGTAACCTGTCAGAGGCCGAGATTATCGACGGCAAAGGCAAGCTGGTCGCCGTGTCCGGCCTGACTCTGGCCCTGTCGTTTGAAAACCCTCCGTCTTCTGCGATGAAACAGGCGCAGGAAGGCGATGTCGTGGTGATGACAGGCGGCAATGACGACCGCGTCCGCGCCCTGGTGAAACTCAGCGATTATGCCGATACCTATCTATTCGTCGGGCGCATGGTGGATCCGGTCGTTCTGTCCCACGTCACAGATACGCGCCGCGCGGTAGAGGAATATAAAAAATTGGAAGAACAGCGTTCGGATCTTCAAGTGACGATCACGCTGATCTTTATCGTCGTCGCCCTGCTTCTGATGTTGGTGGCGACCTGGTTTACCCGGCCTGCAATTCGCGCGGCAACTGGTGATGCAGGTGGTGCGCTTATCCGCGCTGCCGACCGTGTCCGCGCAGGTGACCTGACGGCGCGGGTTGAAGACTTTAAACGTGGCGATGAATTCGACAATCTGGGCCGCTCTTTCAACCGTATGACCAGCCAGATTCAGACTCAGCGGGACGAATTGGTCAGCGCCAACCGCCAGATCGATGAACGCCGCCATTTTGGAAACGGTATTGTCAGGCGTGTCGGCGGGGATCGTCGGTGTGGATCGCATCGGCCGCATTACGATTGCCAACCAGTCGGCATCCAGTCTGTTCGGCCTGAACAGCGAAAAACTGATCGGTGAAAACATCACCGATGTGATTCCTGATCTCGAACCGCTGCTGGATCAGGCATGGTCGCGCAGCAACCGCATCACCCAGGCGGAAATCACCTGGAAGGCGGCGGATGACTCCAAGCGGCTGTTCCTGGTGCGCATCGCCATTGATGGCACTGAAACAGACTACAGTGGCGCGGTTCTGACCTTCGACGACATCACCGAACTGCAATCCGCGCAGCGCAAGGCGGCCTGGGCGGATGTCGCGCGCCGCATCGCGCATGAAATCAAAAACCCGCTGACTCCGATCCAGTTATCGGCAGAGCGACTGAAGCGTAAATACCTGAAGCAGATCACCGAAGATAAGGACATCTTCTCCAAATGCACGGACACGATCATCCACCATGTCGGCGATATAGGCCGGATGGTCAATGAATTCTCCGCCTTCGCCCGCATGCCTGAGCCCATTATGAAGACGGAGGATATCTGCACCCATCTGCGCGACCTTCTGGTGCTGCAGCAGCAGGCGCATCCGCATATCCGGTTTGATATCGATACCGGTAAGGCATCCTGCTTTGCCCAGGCGGACGCGCAGCAGATCCGCCAGGCCCTGACCAATATCGTCCAGAACGCCGTCGATTCTATTACAGCGCGTATGGATACCCAGATTCGCGACACAGGCAGTGCGGATAGCGGTCGGATCGGCGTTTTGATCGTGCCGCGCTCGGTTACGGGTGAATTCGCGATTGTGGTCAGCGACAACGGTCTGGGTCTGCCATAAGACACGGATCCCACCCGCCTGACTGAACAATATGTGACCTTGCGCGATAAAGGGACCGGGTTGGGGCTGGCTATTGTGAAGAAAATTATGGAAGATCATAAAGGCCGTATTGTAATCGGCGCGCCGGACTGGTTAAAAAGTGAACCCCGATGGCACGATCCGGGCGGTGCAACCGTTTGTCTGGTGCTGCCGGTGGATGAAACTCATGCGGCAGTAGTGCAGGAGGGAGTCGCCTAAATGTCCATAACCTCAAACGTCATCCCGGCGAAGGCCGGGATCCATACGGTGGTGATGTTATCGCGAAAGGAAGCGGAACGGCGCAACCGCCTGAGTTCATCTGTGTCCGGTTGCGTTGCTTTCGCCAGCGCATGGATCCCGGCCTTCGCCGGGATGACGGTAAAACAGTGTGGGTAAGATGAAACAATGACAACGGACATTCTGATCGTTGACGACGAAGCCGACATCCGGGACATCATCCAGGGGATTCTGGAGGATGAGGGCTATCATATCCGCCAGGCCGCGAATTCGGCGCAGGCCTATGCACAGGTGCAAAAGAAAACACCCGACCTGATCATCCTCGATATCTGGCTGCAGGGCAGCGACCATGACGGCATGCAGATCTTGGACACCGTGAAGGGTCAGAACTCCGATCTGCCCGTGGTGATGATCAGCGGCCATGGCACAATCGAAACCGCCGTCTCCGCGATCAAGCAGGGCGCTTATGATTTTATCGAGAAGCCTTTCGAATCCGATCGCCTGCTGCTGATGATCGCCCGCGCGCTGGAAACGGCAAAGCTGCGGAAAGAAAACAGGTCTCTAAGGGCGCGCGCCGAAGGGCATACGGATTTGCTCGGGGAATCCGCCGCCTTCAATGCGCTGCGCCAGACCCTGAACCGCATCGCGCAGACCAACAGCCGTGTGCTGATCACCGGCGAACCTGGCACCGGCAAAGATATCGCCGCGCGCCAGATCCACAAAATGTCCGCCCGCGCCGAAGGGCCATTTAAGGTTGTGAACTGCGCCGTTCTCCGCCCTGAACATCTCGAAAGTGAATTGTTCGGTGCTGAGAATCCGGGCGAGCCGCCTAAGGAAGGCATGCTGGAGCAGGCCCATGGCGGCACGCTGTTGCTCGATGAAGTCGCCGATATGCCTGTGGAAACCCAGGGCAAAATCGTCCGCGCGCTGCAGGAGCAAACCTTCACCCGCGTCGGCGGACAGACCCCGGTGGATGCCGATGTCCGCATTCTTGCCTCCACCAACCGTAATCTGCAGGACATGATGGAGACCGGGCGTTTCCGTCAGGATCTGTTTTACCGCCTGAATGTCGTGCCTGTCGCCATTCCGCCTTTGCGTGAACGGCCGCAGGATATTCCGTTGCTGGCCGACACCTTTATCCGCCAATATTCTGAACAGTCCGGCCTGCCCCCCTGCGTATTGTCGCCTTCCACCATCGTCGCCATGCAACATTACGAATGGCCGGGCAATGTGCGCCAGCTGCGCAACGTCATGGAATGGCTGATGATCATGTATGGCGGCGAAACGCCGATCCGCCCGGACCAACTGCCGCCCGAACTCTCATCCCCGTCCACGGCTAATACTTCATCCGACAACACCAGCCGCATGGAAATGATGAGTCTGCCTCTCCGCGAAGCCCGCGAATATTTCGAACGCGACTATCTGGCCGCGCAGGTCCATCGCTTTGGCGGCAATATCTCCAAGACGGCAGAATATATCGGCATGGAGCGCTCCGCCCTGCACCGCAAGCTGAAACAGCTGGGGATCGCGGCGGGTGGCAAGGCCGAGGATGATATCGAACGTAAAACCGCTTAAGGATTCACATGCCACGCTTAGCCTATGTCAACGGTGCCTATGTCCCGCATCAGAATGCCGCCGTGCATATTGAGGATCGCGGGTTTCAATTCGCGGATGGAATCTACGAAGTCATCGCCGCCGTCAACGGGAAGATGGCGGATGAAATCGGTCATATCGACCGGCTGGAACGCTCGCTGAAGGAAATCCAGATGGATCTTCCTGTTCCGCGCACCACGCTGCAATTCCTGATCCGCGAACTCCTCCGCCGCAATAAATTGAAAAACGCGCTGATTTATATCCAGGTCACGCGCGGCCAGGCGAAGCGCGATTTCAAATTTCCGACAGGCGCGAAACAATCCCTGATCATCACCGCACGGCCTTATGCCTACGAAAATGTCGCACCTGTCTTGAATGGCATCAAGGCCGTCACTGTAAAAGATATTCGCTGGAAGCGCCGCGATATCAAATCCGTGGCCCTGCTGCCGCAGGTTCTCGCCAAACAGGAGGCCGCCGCCAAGGGCGCCGCCGAAGCATGGATGGTCGATGATTCCGGCATGGTGACGGAAGGATCGTCAAGCAATGCCTGGATCGTCACGAGACAGGGCAAGCTGGTCACCCGCAACGCCAACAGCGATATCCTGAAAGGGGTGACCCGTTCCGCGCTCAGTGCTTTAAGTGCAGGTCTGCAGCTGACTATTGAAGAACGCGCCTTTACGCCTGCCGAAGCCTATGATGCCGCCGAGGCCTTTATCACCAGCGCAACCACTTTCGTGCATCCCGTCATCGAAATCGATGGTAAAAAAATCGGTGATGGTAAACCCGGTCCCGTGGCAAAACGCCTTTATGAAGAATACCGCGCTTATGTCGACGGAAAAAGAAACGAGCCCGTGCGGTGGAAGGCCGGATGACTCCTGCAAAACCTTCCGCCATTTTCTTTGACTGGGACGGCACGCTGGTCAATACCTTGCCGGGCCTGCGCAATGCCCACAACTATGTGCGCACCAGCTACGGCTACGATAACTGGACGGAGGCAGAGTTCCGCGCCAATCTCCGCCACTCCGCGCGCGAGCTCTATCCGCGCATTTACAAAGAAAACGCCCCCGAAGCCATTGAGCGCCTTTACAACTACGTAAAGAAGAATCACCTGGCGACTCTTGAAGTCAT
The DNA here is from genome assembly GCA_044220535.1 of Alphaproteobacteria bacterium. Classification (GTDB taxonomy): domain Bacteria; phylum Pseudomonadota; class Alphaproteobacteria; order Micavibrionales; family Micavibrionaceae; genus JBDHTS01. The sequence continues at coordinate 15,408 of JBGAQU010000044.1, forward strand.
CGAAGGCGCCGAATCTCTTCTCCAGCATCTCCTTAAAATCCGCATGCCAATGGCGCTGATCAGCAATAAACGGCATGACGTGCTGATGCGCGAAATTCATCACCTGGGCTGGGACAGGTATTTCAGCGCCTGCGTCGGGGCAGGGGAGGCGGCGCGGGACAAGCCCGAGGCCGATCCAGTTCACCTCGCCATCGAACGCTCGGGTCTAACGGTTGATATCCCCAATATGTGGTATGTAGGGGATACGGTCACGGATCTGCAGGTTTCCGCCGCCCTCGGCTGCCGTTCGGTGCTTTTGCTGGACGGGGAGAATAAGGACGCGCTGATCGCAGAATATAAGCCCTTCCTTATATTGGAAGATTGCCAGGCGTTGCATGCGATGGCGCTCAAATTTTAACAATCCCCGTGAACCCCAATGTCATCCCCGCGAAAGCGGGGATCCCCCGGGCCTTAGAGCGCTCTTTCTGGCAGGGGATCCCCGCTTTCGCGGGGATGACAAAAGGGAATTATATAACCGTCACAAAATGGCCCTATTCAAATCCTTGCCGCGACACGCAAAATAGTCTATCTAACCGCTCAAGCCGGCGGTAAAAAGCCAATAATAAGGAAAATAAAATGACTGAGAAGAACCAGAACGTCCAGGACGTCTTCCTGAACAAAATTCGCAAAGAAAAAATGACGGTGACGGTGTTTCTGGTCAATGGCGTGAAGCTACAGGGCATTGTGACATGGTTCGACAATTTCTGCCTGCTGCTTCGCCGCGATGCATCGGTCCAGCTGGTTTACAAGCACGCCATCTCCACTATCATGCCCGGCGGCCCGCTGTCGCTGCATGACACCGCCGACGGCAAGGAAGAAGGCGCCTGAGTTTATCAAACCCGGCCACAGGGATGAAGGACGGACAATCGGGCACAGCCCTGATCGTTCATCCGATCCTGCCGCGTAAAAACCAGAAACGCATCCGCAGTTTTGAACCCAGCCTCGAAGAACAGGTCGAGGAAGCGACTGGCCTGGCAAAAGCCATCTGGCTCGACGTTCTCATGGTTAAAACCTACAACATCTCCCGCCCCACCCCAGGCAGCTTGCTGGGCGAAGGCGCGCGACAGGAAATCGCCGATCTGGTCCAGGCGCTGAAACCGTCCGTCGTCATTGTGAATCATGCACTGACGCCCATCCAGCAGCGCAACCTCGAGAAAGAATTCCAGGCGAAGGTGATCGACCGCACCGGCCTGATCCTTGAAATCTTCGGGGCGCGGGCGCAAACGAAGGAAGGCCGTATCCAGGTCGAACTCGCCGCGCTGGAATACCAGAAGTCACGCCTCGTTCGCTCATGGACCCACCTTGAACGCCAGCGTGGCGGTCTCGGAAAAACCGGTGGTCCCGGTGAAACACAGTTGGAACTTGACCGCCGCCAGATCGTCGACCAGATCGTCCGCCATAAAAAAGAACTGGAACAGGTGCGCCGCACCCGCGACCTGCAACGCCGCAGCCGAGAGCGTGTGCCGTTTCCCGTTGTAGCATTGGTCGGTTATACCAACGCGGGCAAGTCAACCCTGTTTAACCGCATGACAGGTGCTGATGTCTTTGCCGAAAATCTTCTCTTCGCCACGCTCGATCCCACCATGCGCAAAATTTCTTTGCCGAACGGTCAGGAAATCATTCTTTCCGATACGGTCGGCTTTATCTCCGACCTGCCGACCCATCTGGTCGCGTCCTTTCGCGCCACGCTGGAACAGGTGCAATTTGCCGATGTCATTCTGCATGTCCGCGACATATCCAACCATGCCACAAAGTCGCAGCGCGAAGACGTCATCGACATCCTGCGCGACCTGAACATCGATTACGATCATGACCAGCGTATCATTGAAGTTTACAACAAGCTGGATGCCCTGCCCGCAGCAGAGCAGGACGATTGGCAGCGTCAGGCAAAATTCGAAGGCCGCAGTGTCCCGGTTTCTGCGATAACGGGGCAGGGGATTGATGCCTTGATCAATTCCATCCAGGCCATCGTCTCCGCCGGGCGTGTTGCGGCAACTCTGCGCCTGGAAGCCAGGGACGGCGAGGCGCTTGCCTGGCTCTATCGCCACAGCCATATTGAAGACAGAATCGATCATGAAGATGGGGCAGTAACCTTGAGAGTTATGATCGAGCCCGCCGACAAGGGGCGGTTCAGGGAGCGTTTCGGCGATCACCTGTTCCAGACCCAGCCAGTAAAAAAACGAAAAAAAGGACAGGCATGAAACACGCATTCGATACCGACCGCATCTCTGCATTGATCGTCGAGGCAGCGGACACGCTGATCATGCCGCGCTATAAGCTTCTTAAAAGCGAAGAGATAGATACCAAGAGCGGCCCGAACGACTTGGTAACCATCGCGGATAAGGAAGCGGAAGAATTTCTCAATCGTGAAATTACAGCGCTGTATCCGAATTCAATCTTGATCGGCGAAGAGTCGATTTCCGAAGGTCGTAAAAGCCTCGATTCACTCTTAGAAAAAGACAAGATTATATGGGTGACGGACCCCGTGGACGGCACCTATAACTTCGTCCACGGCAACCGCGAATTCGGCGTTATGCTGGCCGCCGTCTACAATGGTGCAGTCGTGCAAGGCTGGATCTACGACGTACTTGGCAAAAAGATGATGGTGGCGGAGCAGGGGGCTGGCGCCTATTTCGATGGCAAACGTCTGAAAACGGCAGGCCCGAAACCCGTGAATGCGCTTGAGGGCCATATCGGCATGAAATATATGCCGGAAGGCGTGCGTCCCTATCTGCTCGAACAGAAAACAAAAGTCAAAAAGGCGTTTTCGCTCAGCTGCGCCGCGCATGAATATTTACGGATCATTCAGGGCGATGCGGATTTTTGTATATATAGCCGTGTAAAAGCCTGGGATCATCTGGCCGGCACGCTTGCGGTCAGCGAAGCAGGCGGCACTGCCACTTTATGGGCGGGCGGTGAATATTACCCGTCTTTTTCCGGTCATGGCGTGCTTGCGGCGTCCTGCAGCGAGGTCGAAGAGGAGATTCGCCGCACTTTCCTGGATGGGTTCATGAAAATTCTGAAGACTGTCATATGACCATTTTCCCCTTATCCCCTTCAACGAAGAATTTTATCAAAATCGCAGTAATCAAGCGGGGATCAGCGACCGAACACAATTGTGACCGTATTATTGCTTTTTAAATTGTGGGGGAAGGCACATGTAGGTGTGTTTACCGTCATCCGGTTTCTCGACACGTTCATGTCTGCGAGACGGTTAAAAACAGATTGCGCAGGATTTGTTGACAGGTCGGAATAATTTAAAAGGCTTGTATTAACCGTTTCCTGCGGCCGATTGCTGCAGCCTGTAATGTGAACATTAAAATCCGGATTGGTGTTGATGGCACGCGCTGTCCATTCAAGCGATGCGTCTTCAAAAGCAGAAAGTTGGGATGCCCCTGGCTCAAAAACAAAATTATGCGTACGGTGAAAGCCTGAAATTCCTAAACTTAAGCCGGCCTTATTCAAAAAATCCGAGGCAGATCGGATGTCGCTTCCATATTCGGCAAGTTGTGTCTGAAACATCGCAATGCCTGCAAGGCCTAAAATACCGATTGTGGAAGCGTAAGATCCACCGGATCCAGGCCTGCTTTTTGCCTTGGACATAAATTGTTGCCAAATGGACATGGCAGGCGGCGTATCATGCGTAATTTTCCGACCGTAAGGCATGCTTTGATTAACGAGAGGCGAACCTTGGCCTACGTCGAAGCCAAATGTAATATTATCTGCTGAAGGGATCGTTTTTTCAGGTTTACTCAGGCTGAATATATTTCTGAACATTTTATAAGCCAAATTAATGGATGATTTTTATATTATGTTAATAATAAAATAATGTCAACAAAATTGTGGTAGGAAAAAATCATAAATGCAATCTGCGTATTGAATAGGCTTTCAACTTTTCTCCATCACCTTTGCCTCCCGCCACAATTCCTCCATCGCCTCCAGATTCGTATCTTTCCAATCAATGCCCGCAGATTTCAAACTGTTCTCAATATGCTTGAACCGTCTCACAAATTTTGTATTGGCATGGCGCAACGAGTCTTCGCAGTCCATGCCCAGCATCCGGCCAAAATTAGTCAGCACGAAAAACAGATCGCCCAGCTCGTCCTTAACCTCTTCCATGCGTCCGCCTTTCAGGGCTTCGCGCATTTCCTTCGTCTCTTCCTCCAGTTTGTCGAGCACATCTATTGCCTCCGGCCATTCAAACCCAACCCGCGCTGCGCGTTTCTGCAATTTCTGCGCGCGCATCAGGGCAGGAAGGGCGGGCGTGACATCGTCGAGAATACTTTCCGCCGTTTTGCGTTTTGCCTCGGCGTCCTTGCGTTCTTCCCAGATGACATTGACATCAGAGGCCACCTTCGCCTGTGCATCGCCGAACACATGCGGGTGGCGGCTGATCATTTTCTCTGAAACCTGCCGCGCCACATCATCGAAATCAAACAGCCCTGCTTCCTTCGCCATCTGCGCGTGGTAAACCACCTGCAACAGCAGATCGCCCAACTCATCCTTCAGCGCATCCATATCCTTGCGCTCGATTGCATCCGCCACCTCATACGCTTCCTCAATCGTATAGGGCGCAATGCTGGTAAAATCCTGCTCCAGATCCCACGGGCATCCGCCGTCCGGGTTGCGCAGGCGGGCCATGACGTCAAGAAGATTTTCGATGGGTGCTTTGCTCATCCGACAGGCTTAAAAGCCCCGGAACAGGAAATCAAGGGCGTCGGTGATGGCGTGATGTTCATGCGAAAGCGAAGCGACGGGATTTTTTAGCGCGGCAGTAGGTATGACCGCAATTTCCATCGTCGACAGAAAGTATGTCTTACCATTAAGTTCAAACATCGGTCTTAACCGTTCCGGAAGTTTTGATTCGCTTCCAGTCGAAATACGGATAAGAGGGACAATAACCCTGGTTTCCAAAAATGATAAAAAATCACATTGGACGTCCACATGCAGAATATTAGTGCCGCCACCTAGGCTGTAAACATCAAGGCGCGCCATTTTTCAACAACGCTTCTTCATTGACCGTCCAGTCTTCATTCAGCCAGTAAGCCCTGATAAGGGGGCCTTGGGTCCTGATGCGCTCATTATACTCCTCGATCCATTCTTTGTTCTCCTGAAGCCACTGGCGCTCTTTTTCTTTTTTGATGGCCAGGGCAATGCCGTCTTCGGCCGCCTGTGAAGCGTTGATATGATACTGTTTTGCCTCTTGAATCACCTCGGGGCGAATGCTTAAAGTCATCGCCTGCTTGCGTTTTTTGGGTTTATTATCCGACATGTCATTTACCATACGTATTATCTATACGTATATTATATACTGAAAATTATACAACATCAAATTTAATCACTTATAGAGTATATCCATGCCTATCAAGCACGGCCTGTCTTAGCTGACACTTTTTAACAATGTCTTCGCCG
>JBGAQU010000045.1:0-21792 GCA_044220535.1 Alphaproteobacteria bacterium
CCGCCAGATTACTGGCTGTTTCACGTTTACCCACAAGCGCCTTGCGAAATGCCTCAGGCGTCACTTGAATATTTTCATACTGAAGCACAATTTTGCGTAGCTCCTCTTTGCGTGAATCCAGCATGATTTTTACATCGGCCCTTTGGGATTCAGGCAGTACGCTCAGATAATCTTCAATGGCAGGGCCGACAAATTTCCTGATATACGCATCCGCCTTCATTTCCGGCAGGGTGGCCGCTGCATTAAAGGCTTCTGTTGGTATCGCTGGCGCTGGCTTGGGCGTAACCTCCTGCGTTATGATCAGGGGAATATCGGGTGTGCTTTCGTCTTCTCCCATATTCGCTGCCGCCACAACCAGTCCTGTAGCGGTTGCCGCGCCTGCAAAGGCAAGTAAGGCTTTTTTACCCAGCCATGATTTTCCAGGCGTAAGTGAGGGCATAGCGCGATCCTTTATTTTTACATAAAAAATTTACACCAAGGCCCGATATAATGCAACTTTTTGCTAAAAACTTAAGCGGCAGCTGCCTTCGGTTTTTGCCGGACCAGTGCCGCATAGGCTTCCTGCAGGCGCTTGGTCACCGGGCCATGTTCATAATTGTTATCATCGATCCGGCCAACCGGGGTAATTTCAGCCGCTGTTCCGGTAACGAAAATTTCCTGCTGGGATGCGATATCCTCCGGCATGATCTTCGTCTCTTCAACCCGGATGCCCATATCGGCGGCCATGTTAATGACGGTCTGGCGCGTGATGCCGTTCAGGAAGCATTCAGGGACAGGGGTGCGCAGCACGCCGTCCTTCACCATAAAGATATTCGATCCCGTCGATTCCGCGACCCGGCCCTTGTAATCCAGCATCAGCGCGTCGTCGAACCCGGCGCGTTCCGCCGTGTGCTTGGCCATGGTGCCGATCATGTAAATCCCGGCGGCCTTGGACTGGACAGGTGCGGTACGCGGGTCCGGCCTGCGCCAGTCGGATGTTTTCAATGCGATACCATGTTCCGACTTGCCCTTGGGAAAGAAATATTTCGGCCATTGCCAGCAGGTGAAGGCGACATGGATCGTGCAGTCCATCGACGACACCGCCATCATCTCTGTCCCGCGCCAGGCGATAGGGCGCAGATACCCATCCTCGATCTTGTTGGCTTCCAGCACGTCCTTGGAGGCGTTTTCGATTTCCTCAACCGTCATCGGAACCTTGAAATCCAGCAATTCCGCCGACCTGATCAGCCGCTCCGAATGCTCCCGCAGCTTGAACGTCTGCCCCTCATAAACCCGTTCCCCCTCGAACACCGACCCGCCGTAATGCAACCCGTGGGACAGGACATGCAGCTTGGCATCCCGCCAGGGCATCATTTTGCCATCCATCCAGATCCATCCGTCACGATCGTCATAAGGCTGGGCCATAGGTGTATCTTTCACTCGAAAATGTTATTAAAGTGTCGTGGTACTGATTTGGGATAATACCATCCATTATGGCTCTTAGTCCAACCCAAAACCCCGAGGAACTGCCGCATGTCCTGGTCGTCGATGACGACGAACGGATCCGCAGCCTTGTCTCCCGTTTCCTGCAGGAAAACGGCTTCTTGCCTGTAACGGCCAAAGACGCGGCAGAGGCCAGGGAAATCCTGAAGCGCTTCGAATTCGACGTTATGGTCGTGGATATTATGATGCCGGGTGAGAGCGGCTTGGAATTGACCAAATACGTGCGTCAGGCTGAACATATTCCTGTCCTGCTTTTGACCGCTTTGGGGGAAACCCAGGATCGCATCACTGGCCTGGAATCCGGCGCCGATGATTACCTGACCAAACCCTTTGAACCGCGTGAACTGGTTTTGCGCCTGCAAACCATGCTGCGCCGCCGCCCGCCCAAAACATCCGGCGATAAAACCTTCACGATCGGCCGCTGGACCTACAATCCCGAACTCAACGCATTGCAGGACGGTGAAGATATTCAGCGCCTGACGACAGTGGAGGGCAATCTATTGCGTGCGCTGGCAGGCCGTCCCGGCATCATTGTCGGGCGGGAGGAGTTGGCGCGTCTTTGCGATCTGGATGATGCGGGTGAACGGACCATTGACGTCCAGGTGACCCGCCTGCGCCGCAAACTGGAAGAAGATTCTAAACTTCCACGCCTGTTACAAACAGTGCGGGGTAAAGGGTATGTATTAAGGGCGGTGGCAGGCGATGAAACTCTCTCCTAAAAAACTGCTGCCCCGCACGCTGTTCGGGCGGTCACTCCTGATCCTGATCATACCTGTTTTGCTGATCCAGGTCGTCACCACCTATTTCTTCTTCGAACGCAACTGGGTCAAAATGACCGACCGCCTGGCCTACGCCGTTGCCGGTGAAATCGCCATTATGGCTGACAATATCGAGCACGGCCTGACGGATGAGGCATTACAGCAACAGGCCGGATACGCCGCTCAGGAACTCGATCTTCTGGTCAGTTACCAGCCCGGCGAGGCATTTACGGATACTGACCCGCCCGTTTACAAGTCATTCGTGGCGCAGGCGCTGCATGACGCGCTGGATAATCAGGTGCGGCGTCAGCACAATATCCGCGTTGATCTGGAAGAAAAATGGGTTGATGTGACCCTGAAACTGAACAACGGCGTCCTGCATGTTTCGGTGCCGCAGCGCCGGCTGTTTTCCACCACCAGCTATATCTTTTTGCTCTGGATGCTTGGGTCATCGCTTGTATTGTTGGCTGTTGCCATTATGTTTATGCGCAACCAGATCCGCCCGATCCGCCGCCTGGCCGTGGCTGCCGAGCGCATCGGCAAAGGCCTCGATATTCCGGCAGGCTTCAAGCCCGAAGGCGCGCGTGAGGTGCGCCAGGCTTCCAAGGCCTTCATCGAAATGCAGGAACGCATCCGCCGCCAGATGCAACAGCGCACTGCCATGCTTGCTGGCGTCTCTCACGATCTGCGCACGCCGCTGACACGCATGAAGCTTCAGGTCGCAATGCTGGGTGACAGCCCTGATGCCAGCGCCCTCAAAAAAGACATTGAGGATATGGAGCGCATGGTCAACGCTTATCTGGATTTCGCGCGCGGGCAGGGCAGTGAGGTGTCTGTCCGCACAGATATCAATGAATTACTGGAACGCGTCCTTGCCAATGTGCGCCGTCAGGGCGTTACGGCGGATCTTGTTATAGATCCATCTTTATCCGCGCAATTGCGCCCAGTCGCCTTTGAACGCTGCATCACCAATCTGGTCAGCAATGCCCGCAAATTTGCCAGCCATGTCTGGATCACCGCCAGCCGTCCGGATGAAGAAACGATCAGCATTGTCATAGAAGATAACGGCCCGGGCATCCCGGAAGACCAATATGAAGAAGTCTTTAAACCCTTCGTGCGCGGCGAACCTTCCCGCAACCCCGAAACCGGCGGCGTCGGCCTCGGCCTGCCCATCGTCCAGGACATCGTCACCGGCCATGGTGGAAAAGTCTGGCTGGGTAAAAGCAGTCACGGCGGCCTGAAAGTTTCGATTGAGATGCCGGGGTAGGTTTAATAAAGCCTCCCGCCATTCGGCACAGCCTTATCCGGTTTTACCAGGGTTACATTCCCGGCTTCATCCGGAAACCCGAGCACCAGAACCTCCGACATATACTTGCCAATCTGTCGCGGCGGAAAATTGACCACGGCGGCCACCTGCCGCCCCATTAAATCTTCCGGCTTATAGTTCTGCGTCAGTTGCGCGGATGTTTTCTTGGTGCCAATCTCCGGCCCGAAATCGATCCACAGCTTGAACGCCGGGCGTTTCGCCTCAGGGAATGCCTGAACGTCGATCACCGTGCCGGCACGAATGTCGACTTTTTCAAAATCATCGAAAACGATGGTCTGGCTCAGGCGGCGACCTTGGAACGGCTGGCATTGGCCTTCGCCGATTTTTCCATCACTGTTTTCATTTCACTGATGGATGCGCTGACACGCTTGCTGAGCAGGCCGGACGCTTCCATGCCCGATTTGTTCAGCATATCGGCAAGCTCGCGGAAACCCGCGATGGACTGTTCATAGTTCTTCTTCATCAGATCGGCCTGCCGCGCCACTTTCTGTTCGGCGCTGCTCTGGCTCATAATGTCCGACGCCATGGCTGTGCTTTCGCGAAGGATGGAGGACAGTAGTTCCGCCTGATGGGTAAAACAGGCTTGCGCGGTTTCAAGCGCCAGCTGATGAGCCTCGGTAAAGGCTTCCAGGTTTTTGCGCTGTGCGTCCAGCAGGGTTTGCAGCCCGGGCGCGAAACTCAATCCTCCAAACGGTGAAAGATCGGCAAACATGTCGGCACTGAAGAATTTTGAGAAGTTGTTATTGCTTGCCATATACGTCCCCCTTATAAAGCACTGCAGCGATTCACCCTATACTTAAGTGAGACAGCATTTCAAGTCCTTTGAATACCAGCGAATGCCGAAAAGGGGCAAAGGAACAGGGCATCTCTTTTTTCCTCAATGTTAGCAATTGTTTAACCGAAATCCGTCAGATTACTTATGTAAGCTGCGTGTAAGGCTGGATTCATATCGCTTGGATCAAAGTAAAAATATGATGAAATATCAAGGCGTTGGCTAAGGGCGGCAAGAACCATGGCCAGGGCGACAAATGGGAAGAAATCTCAGCTGAAAGGGAATCTGGCGCAATGGCTGGTTTTCCTTAACGGTATGATTTTGACTCTGACTGCCTATTTCGCACTCAACTACTTCATCACCCAATCCATTCACGATAATTATAAAAACGCGGTCAGCGATACGGTCCAGGATATTGGCGACCGGATGAAAAGCTTCGAATACGCGGTTCGCACGATTGCGGCCATGGTCGTCGATCTTCCCCCGCAGATCGAACCGAAACAGCTGCAAACCCGCCTGACTTATTCCATCCCGCATATCGATGAATTCGAACAATTGCTCTGGCTGCGCAAAACAGAGCAGGGATGGCAAAGCCAGCTTCTTTACACCGGCGCTACAGCCAATAAAGAATACTCAATCCCCGCGCCCAACGACCAGACCCAGGCGGCCTATATCTCCACCGTTGCCGATGGCAAAAACGATATGGCCATCAATATCAACATTCCAGGGACGGCGTTCGTGCAGGAACAGGACAATCCCCCTGCCTCCGGCCGCCCCTTCGCACTGATCCGCCCGATCCGCGACCATACGGGGCAGATCACCAGTATGGTCGTCGCCGTATCCCGCGTCAGCGCGATCCTCAGCAATGAATGGCATACCAAACGCCCCAATATTTCCGGCATTGATATCCGCGACCAGACATCCGGAAATCCGCTTTATCTTATGAAAGGCGAGCACGCGAATATGAATGAAGGCGGCCTGGTTAATCTGCCTGTCGGCAATACGACCTGGCAGGCCAGGATTGGCGTGTCCGCCTATGGCGGCACGGATGTACTGGAAAAAATCCTGCGTCAGATTCCGTTGCTGGTCCTGGTGTTCGGCGGGTCTTTGAGCATCATCGGCACCATGTATATCCGCACCAACCAGAAACAGTCCTTGCGCCTTGCCACCATGAACCGCGTTCTGGCCAAGAAAAATTATGAACTGAACACTGAAATTGCCGAGCGCGAACGCCTGAACGAATTCCTCCGCAATGCAGAACGTGAATACCGCGCCGTCGTCGACTCGGTCAGCGATATCATTTTTGAAACCAATAGCGAAGGCGATATCGTTTTCCTGAATTCCGCCTGGGAACGCATCACCGGTTTTGATATCAACCAGTCCCTGCATCGCAGCCTGTTCGATACACTGCATCAGCAGGATCAGGAAGAACAGCGCCAGAATTTCAAGGATCTTGTCCGTGGCAAGCGTTCATCTTACCGCGCTTATACCCGCCTGCGTACCAACGATGGCGGCTTCCGCGCGGTGGAAATCTCCATCTCCATGCTTCGCCAGGATGACGCCAAAAACATCCGCGTGGTGGGCAGTTTTACGGATATCGAGGAACGCCGCCGCGCCGAACGTGCCTTGGGCGAGGCTGAAAAGAAATACCGGACCATCGTTGAAAACGCAGCAGGCGGGATCTTCCAGATCACGCCGGAAGGGCAGATGCTCTCCGCCAACCCCGCCATGGCGCGTATTCTGGGCTTTGAAAAGGCCGACGGCATGCTGCGCGATGTCCGCAACGGTCTGGATTATTTGTTTCTGGCCGCCAAGGATCGCCAGAAATTCCTGCGGGAACTCAGTGCCAACGGCATCATCAAAAACCTTGAAGTGCAGGGCAAAAGCCGCGACGGCAGCAAGATCTGGCTGAACATCAACGCCCGCGCGGTCAAGGATGAAGACGACAACATCCTCTATTTCGAAGGAAGCCTTGAAAACATCACCCAGCGTAAGGGCGCGGAGATGATGCTGCGCGAAGCCAAAATCCAGTCGGACTTGGCCAACCGCGCCAAATCCGAATTCCTTGCCAATATGAGCCACGAACTTCGTACGCCTCTGAACGCGATCATCGGGTTTTCTGAGATCATTAAAAACGAAGTCCTCGGCGCGCTCGAAAACCGTCAGTATTGGGAATATTCATCTGATATATACGAAAGCGGCCGTAAGCTTCTGCATATCATCAACGAAATCCTGGACGTCTCAAGGATCGAAGCGGGCGAGCGGCAGCTGAATGAAAGCAACATTGATATGTGCCGCCTGGTCAATGAATGCTTCGATTTCATGGGTCCGCGCATCCGTGAGGGCAAACTGAACGTCAGTAACCTGATCGACTCCCATGCGCCTGCGGTTATCGGCGAAGAACTGGCGATCAAGCAGATCCTGCTGAACCTTCTCTCCAACGCCGTAAAATTCACCCCGGAAAACGGGCGCGTCACCGTCTCTACTGAAATCGACGGCGACGGCCAGATGCTGGTGTCCGTGACCGATACCGGCATCGGCCTGGATGAAACCGAAATCGAAAAGGCCCTGTCGCCCTTCGGCCAGGTCGACTCAACCCTCAGCCGCGCAGGATCCGGCGCTGGCCTCGGCCTGACACTGGTGGATTCGCTGATCAAGCTGCACGGCGGACGCCTCGAACTTTTCTCGCAAAAAGGCATCGGCACCACCGCCACCATCATCATCCCCGCAATCCGCGTCGGCACCCGCCCGGCCCAGAAAGAAGCATCCGGCCTGGTCAGCAAACTGCCCGCGGAGCTCCATACGCCATCGAAGCTGCAGTAATCATCAAATTTACAAAACCGTCATCCCGGCTTTTGCCGGGATGACGATGGAATTTACAAATCCTCCTCTTTATAATCCAGCGCCTTCCTCGCCGTCTCATAATCAAACCCGGCACGTGCCATGGCCGCCATAGCCTTCACCGGATCACCCTTCGATCCCAAGCGCTTCCGCTGCGCAAACCGGATTGCCGCAGTCATATCCGCATCTTTATCTTCCCCGTCGCGGTCATTCAGCGCCTGCCGCACCTGACCTTGCGGCACGCCTTTCGCCGCCAGCTTTGCCTCGATCGCCCGCGCCGACAAGCCGCGCCGCCTTAACGACTCGACAGACCCGCGCAGATACGCTCCGTCATCCAGTAACCCCGACCGGATAAACTTCGCCACCACATCCTCAAGCAAAACCTTGCAAGCTTCTTTATCCTGATCCGGATGCGCCATGCAGGATTTGTCAATCTTCCGCATCATCACCCGCCTGAAATGCGCGGAACTGGCCGCAAAGCGCTGCAGGTAATAAAGCCCTGAATTATGCAGGTAATCCGCTGTGATTGTCTTCGGCGGCTTGCGCTCCCGCGATTGAGGCTTGCCTTTCAGATATTTAGGCTTATTTTCGGTCATATATTTACCTTCAACACGGATCGATCATGTCAGACTCCTACAACGCCGCGCAAGCCCTCAAGCCCAGAGCCATGGGCGCCGTCAACTGGATCGGCCTATGGACATTGGTCCGTAAGGAAACCGGGCGTTTCATCGCGGTCTATACCCAGACCATCGTCGCCCCCGTCATCACGGCGCTGCTCTATTACACGATCTTCGCCCTGGCCTTTGGCGGTCTGCAGCAGGAAGTCGGCGGCGTCCCTTATATGGAATTCATCGCGCCGGGCCTGATCATGATGACGATGGTGCAGAACGCCTTCGCCAACACTTCATCCTCCATCGTGATCGCCAAGGTACAGGGCAATATCGTCGATGTCCTGATCCCGCCGCTCAGCGCGACCGAACTCTTCCTCGGCTATATCGCAGGTGGCGTCGTGCGCGGCCTCGCAGTTGGTATAGTAACAGGCGTGACTATGGCGCTGGTCGTGCCGATGCACATCCACTCCATCTTTCTGATCGTATCTTTCGCCATCCTCGGCACCATGATGCTTTCGGCCCTCGGCCTCGCAGGTGGCATATGGTCACAGAAATTCGACCATATCGCGGCAGTCACGAACTTCATCGTCACCCCGCTGACCTTCCTGTCCGGCACGTTCTATTCCGTCCATAACCTGCCGCCGGTCTGGCAGAACCTGGCCCACGCCAATCCGTTCTTCCACATGATCGACGGCTTCCGCGCGGGTTTCATCGGCCATGCGGACAGTAGCATTGCACTCGGCTTTGCGAGCCTGATCGTTGCCAACGTTCTGTTGTCCGCACTTTGTATGTGGATGCTCAAAACCGGCTACAAGATCAAAAGCTGATGACACCGGATGACAGCGTCACAATATTCACCCTGAACGACACCGGCCTGCGTGGCCGGATCGTTTCGCTCGGTCCCGTGCTCGATGCGATCATGACTCCGCATGATTATCCGCCTGCCGTGCACCGCCTGGTCGCGGAAACGGCCTTACTCGCCGTTCTTCTGTCTTCCATGCTGAAATATGAAGGCATATTCACGCTGCAGGCGCAGGGCGACGGCCCGGTCGCCATGGTCGTTGCCGATGTCATGTCCGGCGGCGATGTCCGCGCCTGCGCCACCATCCGCGAAGGCAGAAGGGCGGAGGCGCAAGCCGTCCCGGTCACCGGCATGGCCGCGCCTTTATTGGGCAAGGGCTATATGGCCTTTACCGTCGATCAGGGGCAATACACCGAGCGCTATCAGGGCATCGTCGAACTGAAAGACGGCACCTTGTCCGAAAGCGTGCAGAATTACTTCCGCAACTCCGAACAGATCGCCACGGGCATCCGCACCGCGATTGTCCATGAAAACGGCCATTGGCGCGCAGGCGGAATCCTGATCCAGCATGTGCCGGAGGAGGGCGGGATTGCCGGATCCAGCGAAGGCGATGAAGACGGCTGGCGCCGCACCATGCTGCTGCTCCAAAGCTGCACCAGCGCCGAACTGACGGATTCCGAACTGTCCGCGAACGATGTCCTGTACCGCCTGTTCCATGAAGAAGGCATCACTGTCCAGCCTATCCAGCATCTCCGCAAAGGCTGCCGCTGCACCTCCGAAAGGCTGGAAGGGATTCTCGCCAGTATGCCCGAAGAAGACCGTAAGGATATGACCGTCAACGGTGTCATCACCATGAACTGCGCTTTCTGCAGTAAGGATTTTGTCTTCTAATTCCCCTCTCCCTTCAGGGAGAGGGATAGGGTGAGGGTGATAAAAAAGCCGGGCCGAAGGCCCGACATAATATTGACACTTAACCGCTATACTCTATCTTTAAACACCAGTCCTTCCTTCCCGGAGCCATCTCATGATTCACCGCAAAATCCTGATCGCTGCGAGCGCCGTAGCCCTTCTGGCCACCATGCCCGCCTGCACCTATGACGGCGCTGGCAGACAACTGCCGCAGCTGGATTATCAAAACATCTCGCCGCTTTATGTATCGGCAGGCGCAGTGGATGTCATCACCCAGTTCCGCCCGACGCTGGAAAGCAGCAAGGCCGCCGCCGCATTCGCGACCCGTCCTGAAGATGCTCTCAACCGTTATGCGGTCCAGCGCCTGAAGGCTCAGGGTGGCGAAGGCACGCTGCGCTTCACCATTGAGGACGCAACTGTAAAACACGCCGTCGTCGATCCGGATAACAGTGTCATGAAATGGGCCGAAGTCGGCAAGCAGGATAGGTATGATCTGAAAGTCCGTGTCGGTCTTTCGAAGATTGAGGGCGACAGCCGCAGGTCGGCCAATGCAATCCTGGAAATGGATCGTTTTATCACGGTTCCGCAAAGCTTCTCCATCGCCAAGCGTGAGAAAACGTTGCAGGATTTCATGCGTAAAATCGTGAATGAAATGGACGGCATGGTCACAACCGCTTTGCGCGACCGCCTGTCGCTGGCCGTCAACGGCGATACACCGATGCCGCTAACGGATAACCAAACGCCTTACGGCAGTAATGACGGCAGCCCTGGCCCATCCGTCCCCAGCCTTCCGGTCTCCACCGTAAAACCTGAACCGCTGCCGCCGCCTTGGTAGGAATATATTACAAAAAGAGTCGTCATCCCGGCGAAGGCCGGGATCCATACGCTCTTTCAACATCACAAAAGGACATAGCCGTCATAAAGCGCAATCTATGACGGCTATTTCCTTTCTAATACTAGCCGCGATATCCTATGGATCCCGGCCTTCGCCGGGATGACAGCAGCCCTATTGGAATCAGGCAACAAAAAAAGCCGGGACAATCTGTCCCGGCTTTTTCAAATTATATTTCCGCTTACTGCTGCGGCATACCGTCAGCGGCTGGAGGAGCCACTTCCGAAGGAGCCGGAACCGGGGCCGGTTCTGCCATAGGGGCAGCAGCCGAAGGCGCCGCCTCAGGCTTTGCCGACATGGCTTCCGGAGCCGGGGCAGGTGCTGCGCCGCCACCGTTGAAGGTGATTTCCGCACGGCGGTTTGCAGGTTCGCGAACACCGTCAGGCGTCTGGACCAGCAGGTTGTCTTCACCGCGGCCGGACACGTTGATCAGCGAGGCATCGACTCCGCGTTTGATCAAAGCGTCACGCACAGCGTTCGCGCGGCGCATGGCCAGCTTGTTGTTGTACTTGTTGGAACCGGACGTATCCGTGTTACCGACAATGTTGACCGAGGTCAGGCTGCGGCTCTTGATTTCCTGGGCGACAGCATCAACAACGCTCTGGCCGCCGGTGCCGACATTCGATTTATCGAAGTCGAAGAACACCAGGTACATGGCGTCTTCAGCCTTCATCGGCTGGCTCATGTCCGGACCGTTATCGGCCATCGGTGCAGGGGCCGGAGCCGGGGATTTACCGACCAGGCCTTCAAGCTGGTTCATAGCATCCAGGAATTCGGATTTGCAGCCGACGATGTCGTTTTTCTGCCAATCTTCTTCCTGCTGCTCGATCCAGCAATCGAACTTGGCTTGTGCGTGCGCCGAAAGCTGCGGCTGCGAATCACGTGCGCCCAGATCGTATGCGGCAATCAGGCGGCCACGGGCGGTGCCCAGCTCTTCCTGGTGCGGCGGGGTCAGGTTCCAGTCGGAAATCGGCTCAGGCATGACCACTTCGCCTTTGGCCGCGGCCAGGCCCTTGCGCGCGAAGTGCAGCGCATCCGGGTAATCGAACATCTGGTTCATTTCGTGGTTGGAGAAGGAGCGATACTCCTCCGTCAGCGCCTGGGTGAAGGGGCTGCCGACAGCCTTGGCTTCATTCAGTGCCTGCATTTCGCTGTGAGCCCGATAGCCGGAACAGGCGCTCAGGGCCAGTAAACAGCCGCTCAGAAGGAGGGCGCGTGTGGTTTTCATCGATTAGGCTCCTAAAAATACTGGGTCATTATGAATGGATCACTGTCCAGACGTTATGCTTTTATAATCAAGGCGCTGGAATTGTAAAGCTTTGTTTGACAAAAAATTTTAATAATCACCAGGGAACTCTTTTAAGAAAAAGGAAAAAACGCTTGAATTGCCGTAATAAAAAATACTATATGGTTTTATACATAGGAGGATACCGTGGCTCAATCTGAGTTGGTTAAGGCTTTTCTTGCCTCATTGAATGAACAGGATTTACAGGATAATGAAGTTTTTGCAGGCGTGGTCTTTGAAGCCTTGCAGGCCGGCTTGACTGCGCGCGTTTTCACGGATGCTCTGGGCGTGACATATAAAGCCGTCGAAGGCTGGTCGGAAGGAACGATTTCTCCTCATCCCGCCTTGCGTCCGGTTGTTCGTGAGTTGATTCAACAGCATCTTCAGCCTTAAACTTAAACGATGCGGGCGTAGCTCAGCGGTAGAGCGTCAGCTTCCCAAGCTGAATGTCGCGGGTTCGACCCCCGTCGCCCGCTCCAGGTAAATCAATAGATTGAACTATATTTAGGTATTTTGGATTTTTAGGTAGGTACCACATAGGTACCAGCGGAATCGAGTTATGGGCGGCTATGCGGCTATATAATGCCATGACATGGTTCTATGATTTGCAAAGCCTGAAAAAGCCCCTATAGCAAATAGCCCTAAAAACCGGCATTCGTTTCCGGTATTTTCGCTATAGCGTTTTTCCTATAGCGCGAATGCCTATAGCGAAAGCGCTATAAGGATTGCAGATAGCGGCATGACATAGGGCCACGATGGGGCTTTATGGCGTTATAAAGCCCTATACACTTAATCATTGGAGAATTTTTATAATTATAGGTTGCGCCTGGCCGCTTGGCTTGTTATAAGCCGTTTAAATAAAATATCAGGGATCAACAAGGTTTACGGTTGGAGCGTTGTTTAAAAACGACATGAGTCCTTTCGTTAAAAAATATATTGTGGGTTTTTACGATGAGAATCGACCGATAACGGTTCTTTATGCAAGAACCTTGTTTCTGTCCCTAGCCTTATGCGTATTTTGGCTGGCCGTTTTTTGGGCTTCTAGGATATTGGGCTTTAAGGTTGATTTTGGTTTTGTGCAAATCGATATGAACAGAGACAATTTTGTCGAATATTTTTGCCAAGAATTTTCTAAATTTATGTTTTTTAGTATTTTATTTTCTATCATATATTTTTCTGCAAATATTTTTAGTAGACTGAAGTTTTTTTCAAAAGAAATTATGCTGTTAGATAAAGAAATAGCATATAAATTAAAGCGTGTATACATGTCTAATCGTTTTAAAAAAATAAGCAATAATTATAAAATAGTATTGTTTTCTTTATGCTCTTTTTTTATATTTCTATTTATTCCATTTTTTATTACACCAAATGTCTATATTTTTTTAAATGACTACATAGTTTTTTCTTATATAAATAATTTTAGTGCCCAAACTAACTTAAATTTTTTTATATTTACTTTTTAATTTTTTTCATTTCATTTTGGGCTTTAACATAGCTTCAATAGCTGCCTTATGTATGTTCTATGAAACCCTTTATTTTTAAAGATAGATTTTTAAGTTTGATCGGCAATGAAACGGAAAATAGAGGATAGTAACAATCAGCACCACCAGCATAAAATATGAAATGTATAACCAGAAGATGGCGAACGGTGCCAATGGAACTGCCAATTTTGACCCTGCTGTCTTACGGGACAAGCAAGACGAAAACGCAAATGTCGCCTTATGTGGTCAACTTCGCAATATCCATCCACGTATCGATCAATCGAGCCAGAACACCAGAAACGACCTCAACAACAAATCTCCAGCTGAAAATGCAAGAGGCTTTGCCTTGACAGCACTATGGGCGCTATGGGTGTTTATCTTGATAAAAATTACGTGCTTTAGTTAAGGTCTTGACGCCCTATGGGTCGGATATTAAGGTGGCCAGGATGATCTGCAGGGATGCAGTTGCAAATCCTTGCAGGCGACAGTACGGTTTCGATTTACGGGCCGGAAGCGGGGAATATTATGGAGTTTGTACGTAAAGCTAACGGCTGGCTGAATATTTAACAGGCGCGCTGGACAGTTTCTACTCATTCAAACACACCCCTCGATGAATCAGGTCGGCAAGCTTGGAGTGTAGGCGGAGGATTACTTGGTGCTGAACTTGTAACCGGGCTTTTTTCCCGTAGCAGCAAGTTCTGGCCCTGTTGGCTGGGCGATGGCAGGAATGACAGGTGCAGTTGCATACGCCCTAGGAAACGCCGCTTTCAAAAACCTTTACGACAACGTCCTTCCTGGCCTGTTGCAGCAAGCGGCCAACGGCGCATGGACGGCGGCGCAACTGGCCGACCAGGCATATAACAGCGCCGCTTCCTATGTAGACAATCTGTGGAACTCCACCGGCGCGACCGCTGCGGCTGCATTCGACAACCTGAAACAAGGCGTCAGCGATTTTGGCGATGATCTTGGGCAGCTTGCAAAAGATTACGGCTGGGCCGACCCGATGAATATTCCTGATGCGCTGGCCGGGTGGCTGCCTGCCGAATTGGTTCCTTGGGCAGGCGCGTTCCGTGCCGGTTCCGGCGGTGGCGGTTGTCCTTTGGTGCTTGATCTGGGCGCGACGGGCATCACCCTGTCCGCGCTGAATGGCCCTGGCTCGGTGTATTTCGACCATGATAAAGACGGCTATAGGGAAGCCTCCGGCTGGGTTGGCCCCGTGGACGGGCTGCTGGCGCGGGATGTCAACGGCAACGGCGTGATCGACAATGCCGGGGAACTGTTCGGCACGGCGACGGGCGCGGGCTTTACCAACGGCTTCGCGGCGCTGGCCGCGCTGGATACCAATGGTGACAACAAGATCACGTCTGCGGATTCGCAATGGGGCAGTTTGCGCGTGTGGGTGGATACGAACTCCGACGGCGTCAGCCAGGCGTCGGAACTCAAGACGCTTGCATCTTTAGGCATCACGTCGATCAATACCGGCTACACGAATGTGAACTATACGCTGTCCGGCAACCAGGTGTTTCAGGAAGGGACGTTCACGATGAACAGCCAGACGCGTTCGATTATTGACGCCACCTTCGCCTTCGACAACGTCAACAGCCAGTACGCTGGCAATTACACGCTTAACACGCAAACGCTTTTCATGCCGACGCAGCGCGGNNNNGGACAATACCTTGCTCACAAAGGTGCAGGATTTGGCGACCAAAACGATGCAGCAATTGCTTGATCCGGCTTATAACCTGCAGGCGAAGATTACGGACATCATGTTCCAATGGGCCGGGGTGCAAAATGCTGCTGTTTCCCACCCGACGGGCGTCGATGGCCGCATCGTCGCGTTCCTTGAAAAGTTGAACGACCAACCGTTCACGAACCAGAACCCCGCCGCCTTCGGGCAGTTGATGGAGGCATGGAACGTTGCCTCCGGCACATTCGCCGGGCATATACTGATGCAGGCCGGGCTGGGGGTTTTATATCACAATCCGGTGTACGATCCTGCTGCCGACGTATTGTCCGGCCTGGACGGTGCAAACCGCAATATCACGCTCCGCTTTGACACGACAGGCACAGATTACTTCACAAACGACCCGATGGATAATGTGTTTGTGTTCCATAAAGGCAACACGCTGACGAACGGCCCGGATTATATCTATGGCACGGCGACGGACGGGCTGGACACGCTGCTGCTTTCCGGCGTCAATCCGTCCGACGTCCGCATGTGGACGGATGGATACGCCTATCTCCACGTGAAATATGGCACGGCAGGGGATGAAGTCGCCCTGGGCGGCGCGTTTGAATACGGCGCAACGGAAACAACGGCACGCTCATACGTCGAAAGGATCGCATTCGACAACGGCACGGTATGGAACCTGTCCACCGGCATGACGATGACCGACACGGATGATGCGCACCAGCTTTACGGCACGTCTGCGCCGGACGTGATTGACGGACGCGGCGGGGACGATTCAATCTACGGAGGCGGCGGCAGCGACACGCTGATCGGCGGCCTAGGCCGCGACTACCTGACGGGCGGCACGGGCAATGACAGCTATGTGTTTGCGGCGGGGCAGTCGTTGATTTCCAACCCGGATATGATTTCCGAAGCCTTGAATGAAGGCAACGACGCCATCCGCCTGAACGGGATCAACCCGGCGGATGTCCGCATGTGGACGGACGGCTACGGCAACCTGAATATCCAGTACAGCTTGACGGACAGCATCTATGTCTATGGCGGCATGGATTATACAACGCAGACCACAACGGTTTGGAAATATCTTGAGCGTGTAATTTTCGACAACGGCACGACCTGGAATTTCACCACGGGCATGAATATGACCGACAGCGATGACACGCACCAGCTATACGGCACGGTCATGAACGACACGCTGGACGGGCGCGGCGGCGACGATTCCATTTATGCAGGGCCGGGTGACGACACATTGATCGGCGGTCTGGGACGCGATTATCTGACTGGAAGCACTGGCAACGACACATATGTATTTTCCGTCGGCCACTCTGCAATAGCAAACCCCGACCTAATTTCTGAAGCCTTGAATGAAGGAACGGATACCATCAAGCTGACCGGCGTCAACCCGACGGATGTCCGCTTGTGGACGGACGGATACGGCAATTTGAACATCCAGTACAGCCTGACCGATAGTATTTACATCTATGGCGGCTTTGATTATACGACCCAGACTACGACTGTTAACAAATATATTGAGAAGGTTGCTTTCGACAACGGCACGACATGGGATCTGACTCTCGGCCTGAACATGACTGACACCGACGACACCCACCAGCTTTACGGCACAAACCTGGCCGAGACTCTGGACGGGCGCGGCGGGGATGATTCCATTTAGGCCGGTGGCGGCAATGATACACTTATGGGAGGGTTGGGCCGTGATTATATGACTGGCGGAACGGGGAATGACACGTATGTTTTTTCTGTCGGCCAATCCCCAATGACGAATCCCGACTTGGTCTTTGAAAACCTCAACGAAGGCACAGACACAATCAAGCTTATAGGCGTTAATCCTTCCGACGTCCGCATGTGGGCGGATGGTTCCGGCAACCTGAACATCCAGTACAGCACGACCGATAGCATTTACATCTATGGCGGGTTTGATTATTCCACACAAAGCAGCTTGGTGAATAAATACATTGAACGGATCGCGTTCGACAACGGCACAGTCTGGAATCTGGCAACCGGCATGACGATGACGGATACGGACGACACGCACCAGATTTACGGTTCATTGTTAGGTGACACGATAGACGGACGCGGCGGCAACGACTCTATTAACGGGGGCAGCGGCAACGACACGCTCTATGGCGGCCAGGGTAACGATTACCTTCAGGGCGGCGCGGGCGACGACTATCTAAACGGCGGCCAAGGCCAGAACACGCTGGACGGCGGCGACGGCAACGACACGGCTGATTATAGCTGGGTCACATCCGGCTTCGCCTATGACGCTGTCGCTGGTACGGTGACGCATAACGGCTATACGGATTATCTATACAACATCGAAAACGTCATCGCGCCGACGGCGGCCAGCATATCGAACACATATACGGTTTCGTCCGGCACTCTGAATGTGAATGAAACTGGCGGCAACGACCTGCTTGTCCTGGGTGGTTCTTTGACGCCTGAATCCCTGACCTTCACGAACAGCGGCACGGCTGATCTGGCGATAACGGCAACCGGCCTGTCCGTCACGCTGCAAAACCAGCGCGACGCCGTGGCTTCGCACCATGTCGAGACCTTGACGTTCACGGACGGCTTCGCCCTGCCGCTGGATCGGTACACGGCCTGGACGTTCGGCACATCCGCGATTGACGCCATGTACGGCGACGCGGGCGGCGCAAAGGATGACGTGATGCTGGGGCGTGACGGCAACGACGTGCTGAAAGGCTACAACAACAACGACATCCTTTCCGGCGACGCCGGGAACGACAAACTCTACGGCGGCAATGGCAACGATATTTTGCATGGTGGCTCCGGCGCGGATCAGTTGTTCGGCGAAGCCAATGACGACACGCTGTTCGGCGGCACGGGCGACGACCTTGTTTACGGCGGTACAGGTAATGACAACTATATCTGGTCTGCCGGGATGGGCGCGGACACGGTGACGGAGGAAACCGGCGCGGCTGACCGTATCCTGGTCGGTGGCAATCTGATGCCGGAAAACCTGACCTTCTCCACCGTCAACGGCACGGATTTGAAAATCCTGTCCTCCCTTGCCGCGAGCGACAGCCTGACCCTCATCAACCAGCTTAACGCCGCGACTCCCGACCAGCGGGTTGAATCACTGACCTTTACAGACGGCTTTGCCCTGCCGCTTGACCGCTACAGTTCTTGGACATACGGCACATCCGGTGCCGATGCTATATACGGCGATGTCGGCGGCGCGAAAGACGATGTCATGCTGGGCGGCGCAGGCAACGACTCCCTGAAAGGCTATAACGGTAATGACATCCTCTCCGGCGACGCCGGAAACGACAAGCTATATGGCAGCAACGGTAACGACCTTCTGCACGGCGGCTCCGGCGCTGACCAGCTGCTGGGTGAAGCCAACGACGATACGCTGTATGGCGGCGCGGATAATGACATCCTGACCGGCGGCACGGGCGCGGACCGCTTCGTGTTCGAGACAGGCGGCGGCGTCGATACGGTGGCGGATTTTACGACGGCGCAGGGCGACATACTGGATGTGCATGGATTGCTGACCGGCTACGACCCTTTGGCCAGCGCAATCAGCGACTTCGTGCAGATCAATGACAGCGGCGCAAACAGCATCGTTTCCGTTGACGCGGACGGTGCGGCCAACGGCAGCGTATGGGTGCAGATTGCGACGCTGACCGGCGTGACAGGTTTGACGGATGAGGCGGCATTAATCGCAAGCGGCAACCTTATGGCTTAAAAGCAGGCATTCAATCCAGTTGTGAATACCTGTCTATGGCTTTCTGGTGCTTTTCCTGAAATTTCTGGGTATTGCGGCTTAACCGCTTCATCATTGCCTCTCCAAGCACATCCAATACGTACGGTATTTCGGACACGTCCATGCCATGCAAGGCGGCATAGGAAACCGTCTGACCCAAAATTGACTTTTCAAACTGGTCGGACATTTGAAGGCGATAGCCTTCGATGATCATTTTCCTTGTGGCACTGGACATATGTTTTTGCAGTTTTTGTTCTGAAATCCGGATCGCATCCAGCCAGAATGCCGCCATTGGCCAGCGGGTGATGTTAGTATCCGTCAGTGATGGCACGGTATATTTAATATCTTGCAAAAGGTTGGAAATCACATCACCGGCCATTCTGTCAAAATCAGAAAATCGACGCAAATTCCACTTTTTCAGTTCTTTCTTTCCAGCCCGCGCTTCGATGCGCCAGATTTCACCTTTAAACTCGGATTTTTTAATGCCCCAAATATCCCACCAGAACGGCTTTTTCTTGTCCGTAATCTCCGATATTTTATCGTACAGGACGACTTCCCGGTTTGGGATGGAGCCAACCCTGAAATATTTTGCCTTTCTGCCGGAAAAGACCGCCTCGCATGTAGGGCTTTTACCGTCATCCGTATTCAACAGCCGCCGTTTAAACCGGCCTTTGGCGACAAAAGCCGTAATATCTGGCCAAAATGCATCGGTTTTAAAATCAATGCAAAAATCCAGGCGGCTTATAGCTTCCAAAGGCGCGTCCGTGACCTTGCCGGTCTTCTTGTCCAGGCGTGGAACGCCCGACGCTTCAAGGTCATTGACAAGGAAACCAAGGATTTTGTCTTTCACTTTTTCATAGCCATATAAAGCCATAGTCAGGCTTTTCACGGACACCATGACATTCCATCCATCCTTTTTAAGCGATTTACTGACCATCCACACTTCGCCATGAAACCCGGTATCGAAACGATAGGCGAACCTGCCTTGGCGATCCCGTTTCAGCGACAAGAACTACAGTTTCGTTTTTACCGAGCCGGGCGACGGCGTCAGATTTTGTTTCCTGCGCTTTCTTTTTGGCGGTATGTCCAATATGTCCAAGATGCATTGCGGCAGGGCGCATTGGAAACTGATATCGAGGCCGTCAAAGTTTGAGCAAATCGGTTCCATATCCATCTTTCATGGGGCTGTGCCTGGCGTGTTACAAAACGCGGGCACAAGATTAAATCCGTCCTCTTTAAATTTTCTCCTTTTGCCAGATTTTCTGGTTTACGGCTTTGACGACATTTAAAGCCTCCTTTAAAGGCTTGGCTTAAATAAAAGTGTGGTTGGCGCTTCCGCGCAGGACAGCGATTGTTTTAAAGGGGGATTTAAAGGCGTTTAAGCGGAGTTCCGCCTGGCAGGATCATCCCTACCGGCTTTCCTTTGTTCCCCGTACGCTGTCAACTCCGCAGGGTAAACCGGGTTTAAAGCATGGCCGCGCCCGGATCGGACGTGGAACGCCGGATTTGCGCGCCTATGAAGGCGTCGATGTCGCAGCCGCGATAGGCGACCTTGCGGCCCACCTTCACAAAGCGCGGCCCTTTGCCTTCCCATCGCCATTTGCGAAGCGTCGCGGGCGCGACACACAACATCTGCGATACGCGGTCGGGCGGATAAAGCTGGTCTTGCATGGCTGTCCTGTATCTTTTCAACGCCGGT
The DNA here is from genome assembly GCA_044220535.1 of Alphaproteobacteria bacterium. Taxonomy (GTDB): domain Bacteria; phylum Pseudomonadota; class Alphaproteobacteria; order Micavibrionales; family Micavibrionaceae; genus JBDHTS01. Next base: position 20,301 of record JBGAQU010000045.1, read on the forward strand.
CGGCATTGATCGGCGATAAGGACAGTTCAACAGAAATTGGGAAGATTGAAAATTTGCCTGAAAAATATTTAACTTACTTAAAAAATTTCTAAGTAGGGTAAGTTAAGATTTAGATAAAGGCCAAAATGGTGGCTTCCATGATGGGATTTTGAAACGCACTAAGGCATAGAACGACGCACGCCATTTCATCGTCTATTTTGAAATTCATGCCATTGAAACCGGTTATGCTTTCAATAAAATCGGGCTTGAATTTTTCATTATATTTTCCCTTGCTTTCACGCAAGGTTTTTTGCGCGGACTTTATATTCTCAATTACTATTTTCTCACGTATTTTTTTAAAGGACTCCATTGCCTTTTCAAGTTCAAGCTTTGACCGGCCATGGTTTGCGCGTGATTTGAGGGAATTATAGTCTGCTGACTTGAAATACAAAGACATAAACAAAGCTGTCATGGCAGGAAGTGAAATGCAGTTACCCTTTGAGGCAAACCGCTTAATTTTCGCATAGGCCGCATAAACCTCGCTCTCCGTCCCGATTTTAAAAATCTGCTTGCTTATAAAACAGGCCAGGTGGATGGAGCAGTCCTTGTTTGAATCCGACAGGACATAGGCGAAAACGCCTGACAATGCCTTCAAAAACGGTCCTTTAAAAGCCCTGGTCTTTTTGGATGAAGGCAAAGCATGCCTGTCAATGGCGTCCAGCCTTTCCCGCATGACAGTTTCATTGTTCATGTTAAGGCAAGCTATATCGATTGAAAGATAGAGATTATCCAGATAAGCCTGATGGAAAAAGCCGCATTCAAAAAATATAGAAAGATCATCGCCTAAAAAATCATAAGCCGATAACGCGCCGTCCATCGTTTTTTTATCATTGGTCTTGATGGCAGTGATGACGCTGTTCAGGATTGAGTCCCGCCATTGCCGAAAAAGTTCAAGATCGTCCTGACGTTCTAAGCCGGACAGGTCTTTCTGCAACTTTTTGACAAACGCTACGCCATTGTCTTGCTTACTTTTCTTCATGCGGATTTTGCGGTTTTAGACGCCATTTGAATCATATTGCCGACGCTTTTGGCGGCTTCCTGCACAGATGTTTTCGTTAAATGCGCGTAGCGTTCTGACATGCGCGTATCGGCATGGCCTAAAAGCTTCGCCACCATTTGCAGGGAAAAGCCCTGCGCTATGCACAGGGACGCGAAAGTATGGCGCAAGTCATGGATTCGCAACCCTTCAAGGTTCGCCAGTTTACGCACTCTCTGCCAGGGCTTTTGTTCGTTGTTTAGATAATGGTCTTTAACCTGGCCGACAATGATGTAAGGATTTTTATCGACCTTAGGCGTTTTTTCCAGAATTTTAATTGCAGCAGGTGAAAGATGAATGACCTTCTTGCCTGTTTTACTATCCGGCAAATTCAAAAACCCGTTTTTCAAATCCACCCATTCCCATTTTGCCGTTTTGATCTCGCTGACCCGTGCGCCTGTCAGCATAAGAAGCCGG
>JBGAQU010000129.1:0-2344 GCA_044220535.1 Alphaproteobacteria bacterium
TTTCTGTAACAGTGCTGATTTCTTTTTCCCCTCTCCCTTGGCGGGGAGGGAAGCGCATTAAAGCGGCAAGACGTGAAAGCTGAAATCCAGCTTTAATCCCAATGATTTGTAAAGCGCTTGCGCCGCGCTGTTCTTGGTTTCGGCCAGCCAGTAAAGGCGGGCGTAGTTTTGGGCTTTGGATTCCCTGGCCAGGGCTTCGACCAAGGCGCGGGCGATGCCATTGCGGCGAAATTCAACATCAACGAACAGATCCTGCATGTAACAGGCGGGGGCGATATGGCCGGTGACGGGATGGGTGATGTAATGGACGAAGCCTGCCATCCGTCCGTCCGCGAATGCGCCGAGGCCATTTACGGATGAAGACGGGTCGTTGATCCGCCGCCAGGTTTCAGCCGTCACGGCTTCATTGGCGTGACCTTGATTATTGGCGTTCCACAGAATACGCCAAGACTCAAAATCTTCTGGTGAAAGGGTGCGGATGTCTGGTTTTACCATGAATCAGATTTTTAAAGGCTGCGCCTGCAACGGATGGCCTGCTTTTTGCGCCTGCTCTACTATGGAGCTGGCCTTGGTCTCCGCCACGTCCCTTGTATAGGGTGCAAAGAAAGTGCTGCCGCTTTTATGAATTTCCATCATCTTGGCGGTTGCAGCAGAAACGGACAGATTAAAAACTTTAGCAAGCAGATCTACGACAAAATCCATGGGTGTGTAATCGTCATCCGGAATAACTATTTTATATTGCGGCGGGCGCTGATTTGTCGTCTTCGTTTCCGTATCCCTTTCCACGACTGTATCGTGGCCGTTTTGTACAGGCATTGCAACCTCCGTTGTCTTAATCTGGATGGTATGAGAAGTCTTTAGTGACAATATGGCCTTCAGTAAGCAAAGCGTTGACCTGGGTTTCATCAAGTTCTGCAGCGATATATTTGCGTCTGCCGCTTTGCGCAATTATACGAATGCCCGCCTCTCTGAATTCAGCGCACAAAGAATCATAACCTTCTTTGTTCTTTTGCGCCGGTTCGATGATGTATATCTTCATTAAAATCTTCTCTATTTTTTATGATTCAGCCGTGGCCTTATTCGGCCGGTCCAGCGGATCGAATCCGTAATGCTGCAGCCAGCGCACGTCGCTTTCGAAGAATGTGCGCAGATCAGGAATGCCGTATTTCAGCATGGCGATGCGCTCGATGCCCATACCGAAGGCAAACCCTTGGTATTCGTCGGGATTTAAACCGCAATTGCGTATGACGTTCGGGTGCACCATGCCGCAGCCGAGGATTTCCAGCCAGTCTTTCCCCGCGCCGATTTTCAGGCCGCCGCCTTCGCGGGAACAGCCGATATCCATCTCCGCGCTCGGTTCCGTGAACGGGAAGAAGCTGGGGCGGAAGCGCACAGGCAGATCATCAATGCCAAAATAGGCGCGCGCAAAATCCATCAGGCAGCCTTTCAGATGCCCCATATGCGTGTCCTTATCGATCACCAGGCCTTCGATCTGGTGGAACATAGGTGTGTGGGTAATATCGTAATCTGACCTGTATGTGCGGCCCATCGTGATGATGCGGATCGGCGGCTTTTCCTTCATCATATGGCGGATCTGCACTGTGGATGTATGGGTGCGCAGCAGCTTCTTCGCCGCCTCGCCTTTTTCCTGCGGGTCGTCTGGCAGATAAAACGTATCGTGCATTTCGCGCGCCGGGTGGCCGGGCGGGAAGTTCAGCGCGGTGAAATTGTGGAAGTCGTCCTCGATATCCGGCCCTTCGGCGACGATAAAGCCCATATCGGCGAAGATGGAGATCAGCTCCTCCATCGTCTGGCTGATCGGGTGGATATGGCCCTTACGTTCCGGACGGACGGACAGGGTGATATCCATCGTCTCCTGCGCCAGCCTTGCATCGAGCGCCTGGGTTTTCAGCGCCTTTTCCTGACGTTCGATCAGTCCGGCGATTTCATCCTTCAGCACGTTCAGCGCCGCGCCCGTGGTTTTGCGGGTTTCAGGATCAAGCCCACCCAGTGTCTTCATCAGCCCGGTGATCTTGCCGTTCTTGCCAAGGGCGGTGACGCGCGCCTCCTCCAGCTTCGGCAGGTCGTTCGCGGCCTCGATCATGGCCGACAATTCGTTTTTCAACTGGGCAATCTGTGACATATCGGCCATTCCGGGTTCCGGACAAAATAAGAGATAAGTCCTTCGTTTATAAAGGGTTGTCTTCTAGGATTCCAGTTTATTTTGCAGAGGCTGTCTATTAAGAAAAGTTCTAACCACGAATTACACGAATAAGAAAAAAATTAACTACAGAGCGCGCAGAGATCGCAGAGGAAAAAATTAAGAGTAAATCTTCTCTGCGAT
>JBGAQU010000046.1:0-20271 GCA_044220535.1 Alphaproteobacteria bacterium
CCTGTAATCATTATTAGCTTGGATGAGCTTTCATTACCTGTTGAGAATGTCTCAAAGTCCGAACAAGAGGAAAATCTCAAGAAAAGGCTTATAAGTGCTGGTTTCGAAGAAGTACAGGCGGGCAGGATTGCCAAACGCATTTTAGAAGTTGGTCTCGAAAACATTACGGGTTCTGTAACAATTGTAGACAAAAAATACCCAGAAGCCCTCCTCATTATGAGGAATTTTTCGAGTAAAGAGGACCTTATTTTCCAGGCAGCCGGGAAAAGAGGATTGCATCTGGATCTTCCAGGGGACATTAAAGATTATAATAATCTTGTCTTATTGCATGAGCTGGCACACGCCCGGAAACCAGGAGGAGGTGAACGCTATGCCGATGAAGACGCGGCAAAAGAGTATTTGAAGTTATGTTCGCAGGGTAAACAGGGAAATCCTGATGTTCCTTATGCTTTCCGTGCTTTGCGTATTTTGATTGCAATTGAAGTTCCTCTATCGACATGGGCCGATGAGCACCTGGAATCGGCCTTTGCTGTCTTGCCGGGTGAAAAACCGGATGGTTTGAATGTTAATAATTTTGGAGAAGAGGTATCGAAAGCAAACCAGAAAATCGCTTTTGAAATTGGAAAAGATCTTATAACAGAGAATGAGGCTTGCATAAATGCGGTGGACAGATTATTGACCAAGATGGCGACCAGCCAGAAATTTATCGATAAATACGGATTTATTGATCCTGATATAAAAATAGCTGTTCAAAAAGCAATCAACGACCATGACATGGGGTTTATAAAAGAATTTGTTGCCCATCTTCCTGATGAGATACAAAAAGAAGTTCAAGAGAACATTCATATGTCATATGCACTGGCCGGTGCCCATGCAATGTCGGAACAACCTGAGTTAAGGTACGTCGTTGCAAAGAAACTGCTGGAGCAAGGACAGTTCGATGACCCCACTCAGAAATTTTTTAGGGGCTGGCCTAGATAAGGTGTCTTATCTAAGGTTGGCGAATGGTAAAAAGGCGAAGCAAGTTAAGTATTTACAAGCAAAACCGGTTGCTTGAACTGTTCGTTGGCGGTGTAACAGCCCGAACAGCGGCAGAACTGGTCGGGATCAATCGCCATTCCGCGACGCTGTATTACCAAAAAATCCGTATGATGATCGCCCATGAAATCGAGGATGAAACGCCCTTTGACGGGGAGGTCGAGATCGACGAAAGCTATTTCGGCGGACAACGCAAAGGCAAACGCGGACGGGGCGCTGCCGGAAAAATCCCGGTCTTCGGCCTGCTCAAACGGGGCGGCAAGGTATACGCCAAGATCATCCCCGACGCCTCAGGCAAGACGCTGATGCCGATTATAACCCATAAAATAAAGCCTGATTCCATTATCTACAGCGACTGCTGGAAGGCATATAACGCCATCGACGTGACCAGGTTCCATCACCACAGGATCAACCATTCCGAACTGTTCGCCGACAGGCAAAACCATATCAATGGCATCGAGAACTTCTGGAACCAGTCAAAACGGATGCTGCGCCGTTACAACGGCATCCCTGCCGCACAGTTCAACTTCTTCTTGCAGGAATGCGTCTTCAGGTTTAATTACGGATCTGTTGAGGAGCAATTGGCCGCTCTCAAAAAATGGAAAAAAAGACACCTTATCTAGGCCAGCCCCATGGATTTTTCAGCTGTTATAAAAAGCGTACAATGGCTTGAAACCATCGACAAAGCAGGACAGCCTTGTCTTTATACAGATACCGGCTCTCTTAACGATGAAAGAATAGGTGAACTTTATGAGGCATTGCACACTATTGGGGCGCCTTTTAAAGAAAATTCCAGCAGTATTGTCGGTGGAACATCTATTCTTAGTATTTCCCAAGATGCAGCAAGAACTCTGAATCGGGAAAACCATATGGCACTGTTTCCAGAGCCCACCACCACCTTGCCTGCCAACATAGCAAAAACAGCATTTGCTCAGCAGATCGCTGGCACTCCTTCACCTCCTTCTGCGCAGCCACCTAATGGGCCTGTTATAAAACGCGGCTTGAAAAAAGGATGGTAACATAAGCGTGAAAGATGTTTACATAATAATAACCATACTAAGCACGAAATTGCCAGCAGACACATGACCATCTTTGAAGTCTGAATGCGTTTCACTAAAAGAGAAGGCAGAGCGGCGAGGCCTTCCGCTTACTCTTCATTTCTGATAAAATTTCCGTCTTTACCGCCCTCACCCCGCCCCTCTCTTTCAAGAGAGAGGGAATAAGCACAAGGAAATTTATCATGGGTATGACCGCGCTTGTTTTCGCCATTGTTGTCATCGTTCTGATCGCCAAAGGCGTGAAATCCATCCCTCAGGGTATGGAATACACCGTGGAGCGATTTGGCCGGTATACGCAAACACTGCGCCCTGGCCTCAGCTTTATCGTCCCTCTGGTCGACTCCATCGGCGCGAAGCTGAACATGATGGAAACGGTGCTGGACGTACCCAGTCAGGAAGTCATCACCAAGGACAACGCGTTGGTGAAGGTGGACGGGGTTGTATTCTACCAGATCATCGACGCAGCCAAAGCCGCATACGAAGTGCGCAATCTGGAGCTGGCGATCCTGAACCTGACCATGACCAATTTGCGGACGGTGATGGGTTCGTTGACGCTCGATGAGCTCCTGTCCGAACGCGACCAGATCAATTCCAAACTGCTGCATATCGTCGATGACGCGACCGCGCCCTGGGGCATCAAAGTGACGCGGATCGAGATCAAGGACATCGCCCCGCCGCGCGACCTGGTCGACTCCATGGCCCGCCAGATGAAGGCGGAACGGGAAAAACGCGCCTTGATCCTTGAAGCACAAGGTTTGCGTGAAGCCGCCATCCTGAAAGCCGAAGGTGAAAAACAGGCAACGGTGCTGGAGGCTGAAGGCCGCAAGGAAGCCGCCTTCCGCGACGCCGAGGCCCGTGAACGCGCGGCACAGGCCGAAGCCGCAGCAACACAGATGGTATCTGAGGCCATTTCAGGTGGCAACGTCCAGGCCATCAATTATTTCGTGGCACAGAAATATACTGAAGCCCTGAAGGAATTCGCGCGTTCGCCGAACCAGAAAATGATCTTCATGCCCATGGAATCCACCGGCATCATGGGATCAATCGGCGGCATCACCGAACTGGTGAAGGACGCCCTGAAAACAGGAACCGGCAAATGATAGAATTCCTGGAGAGCATGCATAGCTGGCACTGGGTCATCCTTGGCCTGATTTTGATCGGGCTGGAAATGACGGTGCCCGGCACCTTTCTGATGTGGCCCGGCATCGCGGCAATTGTCGTCAGCCTGCTTTACATCCCCATGCCCGATCTGCAATGGACCGGCGCGCTGACCATCTGGGCGATTTTGTCATTCGTATCGGTGGTTGGCTGGATTAGCTGGCGCAAAAAGAACCCTGCGGCACCGACAGGAAATCCAACGCTGAACCGCCGCGGCGAACAATATATCGGCAGAGTCTTTACGCTGACTGCGCCTTTGATAAACGGCAAAGGTGAATTGAAAGTCGATGACTCAGTCTGGCGCGCCGTAGCCGATCAGGATTTTCCGGCGGGATCGCAGGTTAAGGTCATGCGCGTGGAAGGCACCAGCCTGCGTGTGGAAACGGTTTAAAGCTTATCCCGTCCAAAGCACCTGTTTTATATCCTTTGCCCCTGTCGCCAACATTACCAGCCGGTCGATACCTAGAGCAATCCCCCCGCTCTCCGGCATGCCGTATTCTAAAGCGGCAATAAAATCTTCATCCACGGGCCAGCGTTCGCCGTAGATTTTCTGCTTTAGATCCATGTCGGCGATGAACCGCTGGCGCTGTATTTTGGCGTCTGTCAGTTCGCCAAAGGCGTTGGCAAGTTCGATGCCGCAGACGTAAAGCTCAAACCGTTCGGCGAAGCGTGGATCTTCAGGTTTTGGGCGTGACAGAGCCGCCATCTGGACCGGGTAATCATAAATAATGGTCGGCCTGCCATGCCCCAGTTTTGGTTCAATGATTTCGCCCATGACACGGTAAAACAGATCTTCAAATGTATCGTCAGGGGCGGTGTGCATGCCTGATGCTTTTACTTGCTCACCGAATTTCAAGTCCGCGGGCGGAAGATATGAGATGAGATCGATGCCTGCATATTTTGTAAACGCCTCGACAACAGAAATCATTTCCCATTCACCGAACGGATCGGCCGTCATATCGCGGTAACGATATTCTTTGGTACCTGCTGCCGTCGCCACTTTGCGCAACAATCCAATGCAATCCTCCATGATGTCACGGTATCCGGCATTCGCCCTATACCACTCGATCATCGAAAATTCCGGGCTGTGCAGGCGCGATCCTTCCGCGTTCCGGAAGACATGGCAGATCTGGTAGATTTTGGGCAGGCCTGCCACCAGCAGCTTTTTCATGGCGAATTCGGGACTGGTGTGGAGGTAAAGGGTCTGTTCCCTGTCACGCTCGGGGTTCAGCAATGTGGTGCGGAAGGCATGGATATGCGGCTCCATCCCGGGCGAAACCTGCAGGGACGGTGTCTCAACCTCGTAAAACCTGTCCGCGTCGAAAAAGGCTCGGACTGACCGGATCACGGTCTGCCGCGAAGACAGGTATTGTTTTTTCTTTTCAAAGACTTCTGGTTTCCACCACATGCCCTTTGTATACATAAGTTTTTACGGAATGGGAAGGCTTTATATCGAAATAAATCTTGCAATTCCGGCCTGTACAGGCTAAAAAACCCTCTGATTTTAGCAGGAGTTACGCCATGAAGGCCGAAGGTCACCCGGATTACCATGAAATTACTGTCGTCATGACCGACGGCACGAAATACAAAACCCGCAGCGTCTGGGGTAAGCCCGGCGACGAAATGCGCCTGGATATCGACCCGAAAAACCACCCGGCATGGCAGGGCGGCGCGCAGAAGGTTATCGAGAAAGGCCGTCTCAACCGCTTCGAAAAAATGTATGGCGGTTTCGTTTCCGGCGGCAACGCTGCAGCCAAAACGGACGAGAAAAAAGGCAAGGCTTCGAAATAAGCATTTTCGCCATAGAATGCAAAAGCGCCCCGAGGGGCGCTTTTTTCTACTATATCGTCATCCTCCGGCTTGACCGGAGGATCTATGCGATGGTCGGGCTTGTGTATGAATCCTCCGGTCAAGCCGGAGGATGACAGTGGAGTGGTGATTATTACGCTGCCTCTAACTGCTTCAACGCCAAGCTAAACTTTTTCAGTGACGCTTCGGCATCGACCTTGCGCTGTTTATGCTCCGCAATAACCTCCGGCGGGGCGTTGGCGACGAATTGTTCGTTGCCCAGTTTCTGATCGACCTTCTGAATGTCTGAATTCAGCTTGTCGATTTCCTTGCGCAGGCGGGCGCGTTCCTTATCCAGGTCGATGATATCGGCGATCGGCATGGCGAAGGTCGCTTCGTCCACCACGGTCTGAATTGAACCCTTGGGCGCTGCAGCCGCAATCAGTTCGACTTTTTCAAGCCGCGCCATGCGACGCAGAATCTCATCATAGGTGTGCAGGCGCTGCTTCGTTTGTGCAGATGCATCCTTGACCAGCAGGGTGATTTTCGCGCCTGCCGGCACGTTCATATCCGACCGCACGCTGCGGATTTCGGAGATGGCACGGGCGAGCCAGGACATTTCATCCATGGCCGCGGGCTTGTCGAGCGCCGCGGGATAATCAGGCCATTCCAATGTCAAAAGCAAAGTATTTTTAGGACGCGCCGTCATCTGCTTATACAGTTCTTCCGTGAAGAACGGCATGATGGGATTGAGAACGGTCAGCACCTGATCCAGAACCCAGCCGGTCGTCGCGCGCGTTTCAATGACGCGCGGATCGTTTGCATCAGGGCCAGGCTCGCCTTCTTTTGTCGAAAGAAGCGGCTTGGTGAATTCCAGGTACCAGTCGCAGAACGTGCCCCAGACGAAATGGTAAAGAGCATTGGCGGCTTCGTTGAATTTATAGGTTTCAATCGCCTCCTCAACCGCCTTCGCCATGCGAACGGTTTCATTGATGACCCATTGATTGGGGAGGAAGGTAACGGAGGCGGGATCAAAACCTTCAACCGGGAAGCATCCGTTCATCTGGCAAAAGCGCGCGGCGTTCCAAAGCTTGGTGCCGAAATTGCGGTAACCTTCGACGCGTTCTTCGGACAATTTGATATCACGCCCCTGCGCCGCCATGGCAGTAAGGGAAAATCGCAGTGCGTCTGCGCCGAATTTTTTGATCAGCTCCAGCGGGTCGATGACGTTACCTTTAGTCTTGGACATTTTCTGACCCTTGGCATCGCGGACCAGCGCATGGATGTAAACCGTTTTAAACGGCACTTCACCCATGAAATGCATGCTCATCATCATCATGCGGGCAACCCAGAAGAAAATGATGTCGAAACCGGTTACCAGCACATCACCGGGATAATACTTCTTCAGTTCCGGTGTTTTTTCCGGCCAGCCCAGTGTAGAGAACGGCCAGAGGGCGGAACTGAACCATGTGTCGAGAACATCCGGATCGCGTTCAATGCGGACATCATTGCCGAATTTCGCCTTCGCCTCGGCCAGCGCCTCTTCTTCGGTTTCGGCAACGAAAACCGAACCTTCCGGTCCATACCATGCAGGAATCTGATGACCCCACCACAGCTGGCGTGAAATGCACCAGGGCTGGATATTTTCCATCCAGTTGTAGTAAGTGTTTTCCCACTGCTTCGGCACGAATTCAGTTTTGCCAGTGCGCACAGCCTCAATCGCAGGTTTTGCCAACGTCGCGGCATCGACATACCATTGGTCGGTCAGGAACGGCTCCAGCACGACGGACTTCGATTTTTCATCGTAAGGAACGGCATGGGTAATGTCGTCCACTTTGACCAGCAGGTCGAGTTCTTCAAGTTCCTTTAGGACTTTCTTCCGCGCTTCGTAGCGATCCAGCCCCTGATAAGAGCCGGGGCCGTTTTCATTGACCTTCGCGCTTTCGTCGAAGATGGAGATCATCGGCAGATTATGTCGCTTGCCGACTTCAAAGTCGTTGAAGTCGTGGGCGGGCGTGATTTTCACCGCACCACTCCCCTGCTCCGGATCCGCGTATTCATCGGCGATAATCGGGATCAGGCGGTTGGTGATGGGAAGAACAGCGAACTTGCCGACCAGCCCCTTGTAACGCTCATCCTCCGGATGCACAGCGACCGCCGTATCACCTAGCATGGTTTCGGGGCGCGTTGTCGCGACAGTGATAAACTGTTCCCGCTGCCCTTCGATGGGATAGCGGATATGCCAGAGATGGCCCTTGGTTTCGCGGGATTCAACCTCAAGGTCCGACACCGCCGTGTGCAGTTTCGGATCCCAATTGACCAGGCGCTTGTCCTTGTAAATCAGTTTCTGTTTGTACAGTTCGACAAAGGCGCGGCGGACAGCCACGTTCATGCCTTCATCCATCGTGAAGCGTTCGCGGCTCCAGTCCGGCGACGCGCCCAGGCGGCGCAACTGCCCCACGATGGTGCCGCCGGATTGCGCCTTCCATTCCCAGACGCGATCCAAAAATGCCTTACGCCCCAAGCCGCGGCGGGTTTCGCCCTTGGCTTCCAGCATCCGTTCGACCACCATCTGGGTCGCGATGCCCGCATGATCGGTGCCCGGTTGCCACAGCACGTCCTTGCCCTTCATGCGGTTATAGCGGGTCAGGATATCCTGCATAGTCATGTTCAGGGCGTGGCCCATATGCAGGCTGCCCGTCACGTTGGGGGGCGGCATCATTACCGTGAATGGGGCCTTGTTACTGTCCGGCTTGCCCGCGAATACGCCGCTCCCTTCCCATTTTTCGTACCAGGAGGATTCAACGGCGTCGGGCTGGAAGGTTTTGTCTAGCATTATCAGAACCGGATCTGTCAGTTTACGGATGACAGAAAATAGACAGAAAACCCGGAATAATCAAGCAAACTAAGCGCTTGTCATCCCGGCGAAAGCCGGGATCGCGTGGACAGTGTACGCTAACCTTAACCCGGTCCCGGCTTTCGCCGGGATGACAGTGTGATTGTGGAATTATTGGGATGTAACTAATCCAGCGCCTTGCGCGCCAGCTTATCCAGCTCTTTTTCAACCAGCTTCTCGATCATGGTCGGCAGGTTGGTGTCGATCCAGTCTTTCAGCATCGGGCGGAGCATTTCGCGGACGATGTCTTCGAGGCTGATGCCCGGCACATGGCTGGCGCGTTCGATGGCGACATTGCTGGTCAGTTTTGAAAAACCTTGCAGGGCAGCGGCCGCAGCGGTCTGGGTAAAAATTGAATCCTCTTCCATTTTCGGCGCGGGCGGTGGCGGTGCAGGTCTTGGCGGCGGAGGGGGCGGCGGCGCCTCTTCCACATCAGAATCCTGCATATCGATCACCACGTCCTCTTCAGAAACGTCTTCCAGCCTTTCGGTCAGTTCGAAGACGTCTTCCTTCACCGGCTCAGGCTTCGGCGCTTCAGATTTTTGGGGTTCCGGCTCCACGGCAGGCGCGGGTGCGCCGTCATCGTCCGAGATGATCTGGCGGATCGAGGCTAGGATTTCCTCGATGGACGGTTCCTGTTCAGTCGTATTTTCTGCCATTTATGGGAGCCGGATCAGACAACGCATTAATATTGAACCAATTTTGTAACATTGATTACAGCTTGTCAAAGGCGGATCAATACGCGCCCTTCGTCCGATCGACATCCATCCCCAGAATTTTATGCTGCACGTCCTCCAGATGGACCTGCGTATTCTCCGCAATCCCGCCAAAACCAAGGTTTTGCGGGGTCAGCAGGCCGAGATTCCGGGCCAGCGCAAACTGGGCCACAATCTCATCCCTTTTCGCCGCGACCAGCCCGGTCTGGGCGTCCAGATACTCCTGATCGGCATCCAGTTCGTCGAGAATCGTCCGCGTCCCGGCCATGGTTTCCTGGTGCACGCCCTCCCTTGCCTCCCCCGCCGCATGGATCTGCGCATTGCGGGCGGCGATATCGGCACGGGCGGATTGCAGGGTCTGCCAGCTATCGACCACCTGCTGCTCCGCGTCGCGGCCGGCCTGAAGAGTTTCGATATAACGGCGATTGGCCGTATGTTTTGCCTCCCGCACGCGGGACCTTGTCGCCCCGGCTTCATATAAAGGAATGGTTGCGGACAGGCCGACCGTACGGCTGAACGATGAATCGACCAAGCCGGGCTGCGGGTCGTATTGCTTGTCCAGATTGCCCAGCAGCGACAGGCGCGGCAGCAATTCGCCGAAAATCGTGTCGATATCGGATTCCGATGCCTCATGCAGGTATTTGCTGGCCGTCACGGCGGGGTTGTTCTGCCGCGCCTGCTCAACGGCCGCCTCCATGGTGGACGGGAACGGAAAGCTGAGTACGGGGTATCCGAGCACGCCCGGCTGTGTCCCGGTCAACTGGGCATAAGCGGCAGCACTGCGCTTCACTTTGCCTTCGGCCTGCGCGATCTGCGCATCCGATGCGGCGAGGCGGGCCGCCGCCTGCGCCACATCCGTGCGGGTCGCATCCCCTGCCCTGAACCGCGCATCGGCGGATTCCTGGCGCTGGGCGATCAGCTGGCGGTTGTTACGGACAAGATTTAAAAGGGCAGTATCGCGCAGCACGTCCATATAGGCGGTGGCGACATCCTGCATCGTGCGTTGTTCCAGATCGGTCAGCAAAGCTGTTTGAGCCTTTGTGGTGCTGAACGCGCTACGCGTTGCCGCGACTGTACGCCCACCGCGATAGAGCGGCTGGCTCAGTGCCAGACCGACTTCTTTGGATGTCGTGCCGTCCCCGCCGAAATTATCGCCGACCAGATGGGCGTTGGTAATGTTGCCCGTGGCATCCAGGGTTGGCTTCCATCCAGCCTGGGCCTGCGGCACCAGTTCATGCGTGCCTTTCAGTTCCTCCCGCGCGGCCAGCAATCGGGGGCTGGTGGCATAGCTTTGCCGCAATATATCTTCCAGCCGCTGGAAATTGCCATCCGATTGCGCCAGCGCGGCACAGGGCATGATCAGGCACATGGCGGCCACGGCCAGCCACCGGTATTTCAAAGTGGGGTTCTTCACCAGCGTTCTCCGCAAATGTCAGATTACTAATGGGTAGGCGTCAGAATACGAATTCAGTTTTCGGCGCAAGTTCCGGTACAAAGGGCGTCCCGGCATCGAACAGAATTTTGGAAGAATAGGCAGCGCCAGCGCGAGCCATCAGCACAGCCTTGCCGACCGGCGCGCCGGGCTTGCGCAGCACAGTCAGCAGCCGCCCATCCGGCGCCAATTGGTCAAGAAGCGCCTGAGGCGCAGCGGAGACAGAACCGTTGACGATGATCACATTATAAGGCGCATGACCGGCGCATCCGCGCGCCGCACTGCCGTCATCCTGAATGATATTGCCGCAGCCAAGCTCGCTCCATACTGCGACAGCATTGCCGTTGGACGGCACGACCGCGGTTCCGGCAAGGCGGGATACCACAGCCGCCGCATATCCGGTCGGGTCGGCTAGAACCAGAGCCTTGTCATTCTGTTGAATCACGGCCGCCTGAATTAGACGGGCAAACACCAGCGGTTCCATCAGGAACTGGCCGGAACCCAGCTGCAGATCCTCATCCGTATAAGCCAGCGCCTTTTTATCGGATGGCACAAACTGTTCCCGCGGCATATCGCCCAGCACGGCCAGCAGATCGGGATCGATGATCCCCATCGTCGCCAGCTGGCAATCGATCATATTCTTGCGGGCTTGTATAAAATCAGTCATGGGAGGGATCCGAATCATGTACTTACGCCAGACTCTTTTAACCGAAACGGTATCCCTTGGCGAGAGCTTTCCCGCCTGCATACGCCAATATTGCTTTCAGGTCGCAATATGAATGTGGATTTCCGCAAAAAAAAGTGCTAACCCATACGCCTGCCTCTAAATGGCATGGTGCGGTGGCCGAGTGGTCAGGCTGGGGACTGCAAATCCCCCTACGCCGGTTCGATTCCGGCCCGTACCTCCAAAAATCTCCCCCGGAATTTCAACGAAAGCGGTCAAATTTGACCGCTTTTCTCTATGATGATATACATAATATATGATCATGCATAATAATTCAGACAAACCGACCACAAACGAAGTTGCGGAAGTCATAAGCCGCAGCCCGGATCTGATGACGATTTTTAATGAAACCGTCACACTTCTTGAACAAATAAGGGCAAGAGAAACGCCCGAGCTGACAGCTGAAAGACAAAGATTATTCAACGAGGGACATCTTTTTGCCTTGTGTGCCGAAACAAACCTGGATGAGGAAGAGATCAGACCTTTCCTTCTTATATGCATAAGAGATGCATCTTTTGGAAAAGAAACCATTCCCAATGCCGTGCGGATAATCCATCAGGACTATCAGAAATGCCTTTCCAAACCGCCCGTAATTGTCATGAACTAGGTTTAATAAATTATATTGGCGCTTTGAACGATGCTGGCGTTATAACATTTCCATGCCCATCAAGATTCCCAACGACCTGCCAGCCCGGAAAATCCTAGAACAGGAGCGTGTGCCCCTGATCACGGAAGACCGCGCCTTGCGGCAGGATATCCGGCCCCTGCAGATTGCCCTGCTGAACCTGATGCCGGACAAGATCAAGACGGAAACGCAGCTGCTGCGTATCATCGGCGCGACGCCTCTGCAGGTGGAAATGACCTTGCTACGCATGGCGTCGCATGAATCGAAGAATACGTCGCTCGATCACCTCCTGGCTTTCTACCAGACCTGGGAGGAGGTCAAAGACCGCAAATTCGACGCCCTGATCGTCACCGGCGCGCCGGTTGAGCATCTGCCGTTCGAGGACGTGACCTACTGGAAAGAACTGGCCGCTGTTATGGATTGGGCAGATACCAACGTTTTCAGCAGCTTCTTCATCTGCTGGGGTGCGCAGGCGGCGCTGCATCATTATCACCGCCTGCCCAAGCATGATGTGGGCATGAAGCGTTTCGGCGTTTACCTGCATAACGTCCTGAAGCCATTCGAACCCCTGACCGCCGGGTTTGACGATATGTTTTTCGTTCCTGTTTCCCGCCACACGGAGATTTTGCACGAGGATGTGGTGAAAGTGCCGGGGCTGGAGATTTTAGTGGAATCCGAGGAAAGCGGCATCTGCCTGATCCAGGAACCGGCAAAACGCCGTTTCTATATGTTCAACCATCTGGAATACGACGCCGAAACCCTGCGCGCCGAATATCTGCGCGACCAGAGCACCGGCCTTGGCACCGCCCTGCCCTTCAATTATTTTCCAGATAACAATCCCGACCTCACGCCCCGCATGACCTGGCGCGCCCACCGCAACCTGCTGTTCGGCAACTGGATCAACATGGTTTACCAAGGCACGCCCTATAATCTGACCAGCATCGGCCAGCCCTGACAGCCCGTTTTCAGAAAAAAGCGTATAAGCCTAAAAAAGACTGGAATTCCCTGAGCCGATGTTTTATCAATCGGTACCTTCGCTGTTCCTCGGTAGCTCAGCGGTAGAGCAGGCGACTGTTAATCGCCTGGTCGCAGGTTCGAATCCTGCCCGGGGAGCCACTTTTCTTATCCAGCGACATCCGATATAATCCAAAAACACTAGGAAATCCGGCGCTTTCAGGACTTTTGATTGTCCGGAAACGTCCGGCAGGATTTAACCAGATCCAGCATGCTTTCGGGTACATTTTCGGGTATTCGGGCATATGTGGAAAAGGAAATACCCGAAATGATTATGAAATTAACAGACATTGCATGCAAAAGCGCGAAGCCAGAAGCCCGGGATTACAAGATTCGCGATGGCAAAGGCCTTTATCTTTTGGTTATGAAGGCAGGAGGCAAAAGCTGGCGTTTTGACTTCAAGTTGAAAATAGGCGACAGGACATATAAGAACGGCACCTACGTCTACGGCCTATATCCTGAAATCGGCCTAGCCGAAGCCCGGGCGCTGCATGCAGAAATCCATAAGCTGGTTTCCCAAGGCATTGACCCAAACGGCCATAAAAAGAAACAGGAACGGCTGGAGCGCGAAAACCGCGCCCTGACCTTCTCTCACATCGCGCAGGAATGGCTGGACAAGCGCAGGGGCGAAGTCAAAAAACGGACGGCAGACGATATAGAGAAACGCCTGAAAGCGGACGTGCTGCCCGAAATCGGCCATATCCCCATGCAGGACGTGACCGCCGCAGCAGTGTTGGACGCGCTCAAAAAGATCGAAGGCCGGGGCGCGTATGAAATGGCAAACCGTGCCCGCCAGTACACCAGCAAGATTTTCCGCTACGCCGTCTCCACCGGCAAGGCCCAACGTGACTTTACGCTGGACATCGCCGACGCCCTCGCCGTCCATAAGACGCAGCACCAGCCTGCCTTGGAGCCAAAGGACATCCCCGATTTTCTGACGGCGTTAAAGCGTAACGATGCAAGGCTGTATCCGCAAACCCGGCTTGCCTTGAAAATGCTGATGCTGACCTTTGTCCGCCCTATTGAACTGGTTTCAGCCGAATGGAGTGAGTTTGATTTTCACGATAAACGCTGGATCATCCCCGCCGCAAAAATGAAAATGGGCTTTGATCATATCGTGCCGCTGGCCAGCCAAACGTTGGACATCCTGCATCAAATGAAGCTGTTGAATGGTAGCCGCCAGTATGTTTTTACTAATCAGGCAAATCCGAAAAAGCATATGGCCCGAGACACCTTATCAAAGGCCGTCCGCTCACTCGGCTTTCAGGATCGACACACCGCGCACGGCTTCCGCGCTCTGGCTAGAACTGCCATTCGTGAAAAGCTGAACTATGACAGCGAAATCATAGAACGCCAACTTGCCCATGCCCCCAATACCAGCCTTGGCCGCGCCTATGACCGGACGCATTTCATTGAAAAGCGCACGGCTATGATGCAGGACTGGGGAGATTTTCTAGACGTGGCTGGCCAAAACACCCGGATAATTGAGGGAGACTTTAGGAAAAGCGCATGAGCAAACTGCTTCGGCTGAAAGAATGGTATTCCTTAGAAGATGCCGCCAAACGCCTGACAGTAACAATGTCGGAGCCGATTGAATTAAATGACATCATTCAATTGGTCACCGAACATAAGCTTCCCTTGTCATGGTACACAAGACAAAGGAATGAAAACGGTGAGAAACTACAACAGCAAAAACGAGCGGATCAAACACGAATATTTTTCATACCTGAACCACGCCAAACGACGGGCGGAAACCACGATTAACAGCATTCGCAAAGCTATCCATCGCTATGAAAGCTATACAGGCCTGAAAGACTTTTCCACTTTCAACCGGGAACAAGCGATGGGCTTTGTCCGCCAGCTTGCCGAACAGAAAACCGCAAAAGGAAACAAGCCGCTGGGAACCCCTACAAAATTTTCCACCTTAAATGCCCTGAAAGAATTTTTCCTCTGGCTTTCGATGCAGGACGGGTACAAGCGCAAAATCAAGCTTACGGATATTGACTATCTGAACCTGACCGAAAAGGAAGAGCGGGCGGCAAAAGCGCCTAAAATCAAAAAATGCCCTTCCCTTGACCAGATACGGCAGGCGCTGGACGCCATGCCAGACAAGACCGATATTGACCGGCGCAACCGAGCGCTGGTGGCCCTGACTGCCCTGACCGCAATGCGGGTTAAGGCACTGACCACCCTGCGCCTGAAGCATGTGCGCCTTGATACAGACCCCGTGCTGATCGACCAGCGTCCGGATCAGGTGGAAACGAAATTCAGCAAGGCCATATTTAGCTACCTTCTCCCCATAGCAGATGACGTGCAGACGATCTTTCTGGACTGGATCAAGGAATTGCGGGAAACCAAGGGGTACAGCGACAATGACCCAGTATTCCCCCGGACCCGCATAGGGCATGACATCAACCTGGCCTTTGACGTTCAGGGGCTGGAGCCTGTTTGCTGGTCAACCACAGCGCCCGTGCGCCTGATATTCCGGCAGGCCTTTGAAGGGGCTGGACTGCCCTACTACCATCCCCACAGCTTCCGGCACACGCTGGCGCAGATGATGAGCCGGTATTGCCGGAACATGGAACAATTGAAAGCATGGAGCCAGAATCTGGGACACGATCATATCAATACAACCGCCGTCAGCTATCACAAGCTGGACCCGGAACGGCAGGGGCAGATTTTAAAGGGGTTAAGCCCGGTAGACAGCGGCGCAGGTAATCAGGATATGAAGAAAAGGCTTATGGAGTTTATTGAAACTCTGGAATAAACCGCACCATTCCAAAAAGGACAAAACGAATCGGTTTTCAAAAAACCCCGTTCTTTTACAATAGCAAGGATTCGTGACTTATCCCCCTAAACTGCACAGATTTATCCCCATCCTCAAATTCCAGAATTTGCATAAATTCAGGAATATATATAGAAATACTCCATGATCGGACATTCTGAACAGGTTTCCTTCATTTGGTCCATCGCAGAGCTTTTGCGCGGGGATTACAAGCAATCTGACTACGGCAAGGTCATCCTTCCCTTCACTGTCCTGCGCCGTCTGGATTGCGTTCTGGGGCCTACCAAGGACGCTGTTCTGAAGAAGCTGAAATCCACACCGGAAGACGCGGCGGACCCCGCCCTGCGCGAAAGGATTTTAAATAAGGCCGCTGGCTATAACTTCCATAACATAAGCCCGTATAATTTCCCCAAGCTGCTATCCGAACCGGAAAACATGGCGGCAAACCTGAAAAACTACATTCAGGGCTTTTCCGGCAATATCCGGAATATCTTTCTGGAGCGGTTTGACCTGCTCACGCAGATTGCCAGACTTGACAATGCGAACCTGCTTTACCTGATCGTGACGCGGTTCAGTGAAATCGACCTTCACCCTAACAAGGTTTCCAACCATGCGATGGGGACCATTTTTGAAGAACTGATCAGGCGCTTTTCCGAACAATCCAACGAGACCGCCGGGGAACACTTCACTCCCCGCGAAGTGATCCGCCTTATGGTGGACGTTTTGTTCTATGAAGACAGCAAGGCGCTGGCGGACGGCGCACCTATCCGCGCCATTTATGACCCTGCCTGCGGTACGGGGGGCATGCTGTCCGTGGCGGCGGATTATTTACAAGATGCAAACCCTGATATTCACGTCCAGCTTTTCGGGCAGGAACTGAACCCGGAAGCGCACGGCATTTGCCAGTCTGACATGCTGATCAAGAATCAAAACCCAGACAATATCGTATTCGGCAACAGCTTCACGGAAGACGGCCATGCGGACAGGCAATTTGACTACATGCTGTCAAATCCGCCCTTTGGTGTTGAATGGAAGAAAATTGAAAAGGAAATTCGGAACGAGCATGACAAGATGGGAACCGCCGGACGCTTTGGCGCTGGCCTGCCGCGCATAAGCGATGGTTCCCTGCTCTTTGTACAGCACATGATTTCCAAGTTCCGCAAGGACGGCGGGACGTCCCGGCTTGCGGTTGTCCTGAACGGCTCCCCTCTTTTCAGCGGCGGCGCTGGTTCCGGGGAAAGCGAAATCCGGCGCTGGATCATTGAAAACGATATGCTGGAAGCCATTATAGGCATGCCTGACCAGTTATTTTATAACACCGGCATTTTCACCTATATCTGGATTATCACCAATAAAAAGGAAGCAAAGCGTAAAGGCAAGATACAGTTGATCAATGCCACTGGTTTTTTTCAAAAAATGCGCAAGAGCCTTGGTAACAAGCGCAATGAACTTTCACCGGAACATATCGAAGGTATTGCCCGGATTTTTGGCGATTTTCAGGAAAGCGAACATTCTAAAATTTTCGACAACGCGGATTTTGGTTACCAGCGCATTACGGTGGAAAGGCCCTTGAAGCTGAACTTCCGTATTACAAAAGAGCGTATTGACGCCCTGAAGGAGCAGAATGGATTTCATAAGCTCGCCAGTTCCCGCAAAAAAGGCGCGGCGGCGGAAGAGGAAATAGAGCAAGGGAAAAAGATTCAGGACGCCATCCTGAAAGCCCTACAAAAATCAGTCACTGATAAAACGTGGGATGACCGGGACACTTTCAGCAAACACCTGAAATCTGCTTTGAAGCCCGTGAAGGAGGATGTATCCGCCAGTCTATTTAAAACCATATTGATGGGCCTGTCCGAACGGGATGAAAACGCGGAACCCTGCATGAAGGGCAAAAATCCCGAACCCGATCCGGAATTGCGGGACTATGAGAATGTGCCCTTGAAAGAAGACATTCAGGAATATTTTGACCGCGAAGTCTACCCCCATGCGCCAGATTCATGGATTGACCATGACAAAACCCGCATTGGCTATGAAGTTTCCTTCACCCGGCATTTCTACAAATACGAACCGCCCCGCCCGCTGGAAGAGATTGACCGGGAACTGAAAGACCTAAGCCGGGAAATTCAGGGCATGCTGGAAGAGGTTATTGCGGCATGAACACGAAAGGCAAATCTTTACGCCTGTTTCTGGTGGATGGGACACCGCAAGGCCTCCTGACCGCCGAAATCATGAACTGGACCGGTCATATCCTTATGGCCCCACGCGCCAAGCTGGACGACCTGATCAAGCGCCCGGAAATGTCGAAAACCGGAATCTATTTCCTGACTGGGCCGGACCCGGAAGGAACAGGAACGACATTTGTTTATATCGGGGAAAGCGACAACGTGGGGAAACGTCTGGTCCAGCATAACAAAGACGAAAGCAAGGAATTTTGGGAACGATCCTGCATCATCACCAGCAAGGACCAGAACCTGACCAAGGCGCATGGCCGTTATCTGGAGAGCAGGCTTATATCTATTGTCCAGAAAGCCGCACAGGTGAAGCTGCTGAATGGCACGTCTCCGGTTTATGACGTCTTGCCGGAAGCGGACATTGCAGACATGGAATATTTTATCAGCCAGATTGCGTTGGTCCTGCCCGTTCTGGGCTTGGATTTTTTAAGAGAGAGTCCGCAATTACCTTCTGGGGCAGAAGAAAAGGGTTCTAAAAAAATACCGCGTCTGACAGGCTACGACCTTATTGATGATTATCAGCCCTTCGAAATCCAGAGCCGAAAATACCAACTGAAAGCGGAAGCCAGAGAATTTGAAGGTGAATTTATTGTTTTAAAAGGCTCTGAAACGCAGCCCCGTTGGGTAGGCACTGAAGATCATAACTACCGCAAACTTTTTGAAAGCTTGTTTAAGGAAGAAAAAATTACCCTCGATCCTTCAGGGCAGAAAGGCATTTTCCGCGAAGACATCAGGTTCAAAAGCCCCAGCGCTGCCGCCGCCGTAATCTTTGGCCGCGCTTCCAATGGCCGGAAGGAATGGAAACACATGCTTTCCAGCAAAACATATGAAGACTGGCAGAACGAAAAGCTGGCAGCTCTGAAAATTGAAGAGGAAGCGGCATGACTTGGCGGACTTATCCGGAATATAAGTACAGTGGCATTGAATGGCTGGGAGATATTCCAGCGCATTGGGAGACAAAGAAGCTTTTTTATTGCTTTAAGCAAATCGGAAGCGGCACAACTCCAAATACAGAAAATGAGTTATATTACAGAGATGGAATAATACCTTGGATTACAACATCTGAACTCCGAGAAAAAATTATAACAGAAAGTAGTGAAAAGGTTTCACAAAAAGCTGTACAGGATCATTCATCCTTAAAAATATATCCTAAAGATACGCTACTAATTGCTATGTATGGTGCAACAATAGGGCGATTAGGCATTTTGGGAATTAAAGCTTGTGTGAATCAAGCATGTTGTGCTTTAGCAAAACCCGCATGTGTAACTTCTGATTTTATTTTTTTTAGTCTACAGGCTTTTAAAAATAATCTCGTTCAACTTTCTTCCGGAGGAGGACAGCCGAATATAAATCAGGAAAAAATTACAAGTTTCAAAGTCTGCATACCTATGCCTATGCCTGCCTGCCGGAATTTGAAGGGAACTGGCAGCAAATGCCACGCGGACCGGCGGCAAAGGACTTGCAGGAAAAAATTGAGAAAGAATTTAAGGAACAGGGCTGGTTTGAACTGGATACCACAGACACCATGCATAAATTCAGGCGGCTGGCCCATGCCGGGGAGCATAAAGCCTTTCTGGACGAAATCCCAGCGGACAAACGCCAGAGGCTTCAAGCCGTCACTGATATTTTCAAACCTCTGAACACACGAAAAAGCGAAATTATCGCCACGCTTTATGCCGTCTGGAACAACATGCTTCTGGATGGTGAAGCCATAGCAGATTCCAAAATTATTGAAGACGCTAAAAACTGGCACGAAGAAAAGAAACATATAAAGCATGCACAATGGGAATGGGGCCTGAAATACATGCGGGATTACAATTTCACCCCCAGCGGAACCGGACGACATACCAAGCCGCAAAGGACCATGTTCCAATGAAACCGGCAACCGTTGACCATCGGGAAAAGACCTTTGAAGCCGCGATTGAAGACAGCCTTTTGCAGGCTGGGGGCTATATTCAGGGCAGGCCGGAAGATTATAACGCGGAACAGGCGATTTTTCCTGCCACGCTGATTGCCTTTTTGAAGGATACCCAGCCCGAAAGCTGGGAAAAGCTGGCTGGCATTTATGGCGCGAACGTAGAACAGAAAATCATTGATAACATTGTCCGGACGCTGGACCAACAAGGCATGCTGTCTGTTCTGCGCCGTGGCGTCATGGACCGGGGCATAAAGCTGAACCTGGCTTATTTCAAACCCTCCAGTGGCCTGAACCCCGATACTCTGGCGCTGTACGATAAAAATATCCTTACCATTACGCGGCAGGTGCATCACAGCCCAAAAAACCCGGCGCATTCTGTGGACGTGGTTTTAAGCCTGAACGGCCTGCCTGTTGCCACGGCGGAACTTAAACAGCCCTTCACCGGCCAGACCGTTAAGGACGCCATACGGCAATATCAGAATGACCGTGATCCCTTTGATCCCCTCTTCCGGTTTAAACAGCGGGCGCTGGTTCATTTTGCCGTCGATCCGGACGAGGTTTACATGACCACGAAGCTGGCCGGGAAAAGCACGTTCTTCCTGCCGTTCAACAAGGGGCGCGGAACCGGGGCCGGGAACCCGGACAATCCGAACGGCTATAAAACCGCCTATCTTTGGGAAAACGTCTGGAGCAAGGACCGCTGGCTAGAAATTCTGGCGCGGTTTGTCCATCTGGAAGTGACAGAGAAAATCAAGGACGGCAGCAAAATCCGCAAGGAAACAATGGTGTTCCCGCGTTATCATCAGCTTGACGCCGTGACCAAGCTGTTAAAAAGCGTCAAGAGCGTCAGCGCGGGCAAAAACTACCTGATCCAGCATTCCGCTGGTT
>JBGAQU010000047.1:0-4286 GCA_044220535.1 Alphaproteobacteria bacterium
TTGAAATCGTGATAGGCGACCATTGCGTCCGTTCCCTTTAGCCATGTATCCCCTACCGGCACTTTATAGGCCAGGGAAAGATAGGCATCGGTCAGGCCGTTTGCGGGAGTCGTCAGGAATTTATCGGCCCATCCGTCAAAGGCGTGAAGGGTTGCCAGTGGAGTCTGAAACGCTGTCGTGCCATCCCCTTCCAGAACCTCGTAACCGACTTTGCCTGTCAGGCCAAACGCCGAAACGCCGGGCTCCAAGAGGTAATAGTTCTCGCTGATATCCGCGGGGTTGTCGCCGTAATCGGTCTGATGCGCGCCTTCGGCGGCATAGATCAGAGTCACGTCATCGTCAGCGGCATATTTACCGGTCAGGCGCGCGCCATAGGTCGCGGTGGACAAAGGATGGGAGTTGTCGAAATCGAGCAGATAAGTATAACCTGTCGCTTTCAATGCCGGATCGAATTCATAGGATCCGTTGATCAGATGAACGTCGCCTTTAAAATTGCCCACGGGTGAGTCTTCGCCGAATACACGATTCACTTTGGCAACGTAAGCGTAATACAGCTTGGCGTGGTCGATATAATCGCTGCTGACGCTAAGGGCATCGAAAGTCTGGTTGTTCTGACGCCATTCAGACGCGCCTACAAAACGCTGGTTGTCCAGATTGATCACCTGGCGGCCAAGCGTAATATTGGTTTGCGGCAGACCCTGGTAGCTTACATTGAGCTGATTCAGGTTTGTATTGTAATTAGGGTCGGCAACAGTTGGATAAGTGGTTTTTCCGTTGACGCCGTCATTATAATGTTCGGCCCCGACCCGCGCGACGTTTTCAAGTTCGGCGGTCGCCTTGAAGCCTTCATAAGCGCCGGTCGTATACCCGACACGAGTTCTGACGGTCGAGGCGTTCGCGTCATGCGCCAGCCCGTCCTGATCGACGAATTCGTAGCGGTAACGCACATCGATCGTCGGCGTGCCCTGTACTATGGCTTCGCCGAGGGTAGAGGCGGGCGTGGGGGCAGGGGCAGGTGTTGTTACAGCATTATCCGCCCTTGCGGTAAGGGGAAGGGACATCAGCAATGCGAGTAGGCCTGTAGACAAAAGAAGCGGGGTGCCTGTTTTCATGGATTTGCTTTCTTTAATTTTTAAGAGGATGCTTTGAATAGGAAGGGAACGCGAATTTAGTTTATAAAAGATAACAAAGATTTAAAAGATTGCAATATTCAGTATTGCGTGTGTCCCTCATTTTTTATAAACTGGATGCAGAAAAGACTTGCCGACCATTCTTTCTTTTTTTATCACTTCCTTTGGGCCGATTTTTATCAGCCCTCCCTTAAAGTTAACCGGACGGTAGTATTTATCGCTTATGCTTGGGGGTGTAAGACCTTGAGAAAAGTCGTGAATACGGAATTGAGCGACAGTTGAAAATTCGCCCCCGCGCCAAAGGTATCGCCAGATTCTTCCCCAGCCCGTCCTGGGGCGGCCGCACCGCGTCGGCCCTTTTTGTTTCCATTTCCGTGATTTTGTTTGCCCTGTCGGCGGCATCGCCGTCCAACCTGCAGGGCATGCGCGCCGGCGCGACCGATGTTCTGGCCCCTGTACTGGGCATAGTCAATAAACCGTTCCAGATAGCCGCGTCCTATGTGAATACGGTTAGCGGCCTGGCCGGCTTGCAGCAGGAAAACGCGAAGCTGCGCGCGGAAAACGACCGCTTGCGCGAATGGTATCAGACCGCCATGCAGCTGCAGGCCGAAAATGAATCCCTGAACCGCCTGATGCATGTCGCGGTGGAACCCCAGCATAAATTCGTCACCGCCCGTATTGTGGCGGATTCCGGCAACAGCTATCTGAAAACGCTCCTGGTCATGGCCGGTCGTGAAAACGGCGTCGATAAGGGGCAGGCCGTGATTTCCGGCGAAGGCCTGATTGGCCGTACGGTGGAGGCAGGCAACCGCGCCGCCCGCGTGCTGCTGGTCACCGATATCAACTCCCGCGTGCCTGTGATCATCCAGGGCCAGGGCGAAGGCGAGGATATCCGCGCCATGATGGCAGGCCGTAACGACGATTTCCCCGCGATCCTGCATTTGCCCGCCGATACCAAGCTGCAGCCCGGCGCCCGGGTCATGACATCCGGCAATGGCGGCGTTTTCCCGTTCGGCCTGCCGATTGGCGTGGTACAGCCGGCATCTGACGGCACGCTGTATGTCCGCCTGTTCGCCGATATCGAAAAACTGACCCATGTCCGTGTTATCGACCGGGACGAAGATCCCAATCTGATCGAGCCAGCGCAGTAATTTTCTCCTGCCTATATCTCCCTAGGCCATAATGACAATCCTGCCGTTTTGCGCTAGAAAATGGCATGGCCTTTGATTTCTCAGCCCGTAAAATGGAAGATACCGCGCGCCTGATGGTGCCGCAGATTCTATTGCTGTTGCTCTTGCTTTTGAACATGGCGTCCATTCCTTTGCCTTATGCCGGAACGGTGAAGGCGCATCTGGTATTAATGGCGATTTATTACTGGTCGATTTACCGGCCTACGCTGGTTCCTGCATCCTGGTGTTTTTGCATCGGCCTGGTCATGGATATCATCGGCGGCCCCGCGCTGGGGTTGAATGCATTGATATTGGTTTTGATCCAATGGGTGGTCAGGGATCAGCGGAAATTTTTAATGGGGCAGCCTTATTTCGTGATCTGGGCGGCGTTTGGTCTGGTGACGCTGTGCGCGTCGCTGATGCAATGGGCGTTGAGCGGCCTGGTCGGCCTGGAATGGATTCCGCTGGCCCCGGTGATGGGCAGCATGCTGATCACGATGCTTTTATTTCCGCCGGTCGGGATGCTTCTGGTGTTTACGCACCGGATTCTGCCCGTGCCGCCGCGCACGTTTCAATAAAGGGCCGGTTTTTTCATGGAACGCGACCACGACCGCATACGATCCTTCACCCGCCGCGCGCTTCTGGTCGGGGTGCTGCAGGGCGGGCTGATGGCGGGGCTGGGCACGCGCCTTGCGTGGCTGCAGGTGGCGCAGGGCCAGAAATACCGCATGCTGGCGGAAAACAACCGCATCAATATCAAACTGCTGGCCCCGTCACGCGGCCTGATCGTGGACAGAGCCGGCCGCAAGATTGTTTCCAACACACAGAACTTTCGCGCCATTCTTATTCCCGAACAGACGGAGAATATCGCTGCGGCGCTGGATAATCTGAGAAAACTGATCCCGCTGAACGAACGTGAAATCCAGCGCGTGATGAAGCAGGCGAAAAAACAGGCGTCATTCCTGCCCGTTGAAATCCGCGAAAACCTGAGCTGGGATGAAGTGTCGCTGGTGGAGGTGCATCTGCCCGATCTGCCGGGCATCGCCATTGACGAAGGGGAAGTGCGGAATTACCCTTTCAGCGAAACCATGGCACACATCACCGGTTATGTTGGCGCGGTCAACACGGCGGAAATGACCGACGATCCGCTGCTCAGCCTGCCGGGATTTAAAATTGGCAAGGTGGGCATTGAAAAGGCATTTGACAGTGCGCTGCAGGGTAGGGCGGGAACGGCAGAGATTGAGGTGAACGTCCTGGGCCGGGAGGTGCGGGAACTCAATCGTTATAAGGGCATGCCGGGTGCGCGCATCGGCCTGACCATTGACGCCGAACTTCAGACCTATGCCTATCACCGCCTCAGTGATGAAAAAAGCGCCTCTGCTGTGCTGATGGATGTCAAGACGGGCGCGATCTATGCGCTTGGTTCCGCCCCTGCCTATGACCCCAATGTCTTTAGCAGGGGCATTCCGGCGAACTTGTGGGAAAGCCTGAACAACGATCCCTATCATCCGCTGATCAACAAAGCTCTGAGCGGTCTGTATCCGCCCGGTTCGACATTCAAGGTGGCAACGGCGCTGGCCTTGCTGGAAAGCAAGCATATCAACCGCAATACGACGCAATATTGTCCCGGCTTTTATGAATTCGGCAACGCGCGATTCCATTGCTGGAAACATAGCGGCCACGGCACGGTGAATGTGGTGACCGCGATTGAACAATCCTGCGACGTATTTTTCTACAAGAGCATCGTCGATCTCGGTATAGAACCGCTTGCGAAATATGTCAGGATGCTGGGCCTCGGCTCCAAAACCGGAATCGATATGATGGAAGACCGGTCGGGGATCATACCGGACAAGGCCTGGAAACTGGGCCGATTCGGGGAGCCTTGGCAGCAGGGCGAAACCATTGTCGCCGCCATCGGTCAGGGTTATACGGTGACGACGCCGATCCAGCTGGCGGTCATGACGGCCCGGATTGTCAGCGATACCAT
>JBGAQU010000047.1:4344-20393 GCA_044220535.1 Alphaproteobacteria bacterium
CCAGAAAGTCATCCCGCAGGCCTGGCCCTCTCTGGGTTTTCGCAGGGAAAATCTGGATATTGTGCTGGAAGGCATGAACCGGGTCGTCAACACCCAGCGTGGTACCGCGTACAGTTCGCGCATTCAGGACCCGCTATTCGCCATGGGCGGAAAGACAGGCAGCGCCCAGGTCAAGCGGATCAGCAAGCAGGAACGCGCATCGAAGATGTCGAACGAAGATCTGCCCTGGCATCTGCGCGATCAGGCGCTATTCATCGGTTATGCGCCCGTTAACAATCCTCGTTATGCCTGTGCCGTCGTCGTTGAACACGGCATGCATGGCGGCTCGGCTGCGGCGCCGATCGCGCGGGACCTTTTGCTGGCCGCGCAGAAACGCAATCTGGGGAATGAGGGCTGAAAAACTATGGCAACATTCGGATTGAATAATTCCCTGAGCCTTGGCCAGAAGCTGCAACAGTTAAGCTGGGGGCTGATCGTCTTGATCACGGTTGTCGCCTGTGTCGGATTTACGGCGCTGTATTCAGCAGCGGGTGGCAATTTTGAACCTTGGGTATCCAAGCAGATGGTGCGTTTTTGTATCGGTATCTGCGGCATGATTGTGATCGCTGTCACGGATATCCGTATCTGGCACAAACTGGCTTATCCCGGTTATGCGCTAGGCCTAATGTTGCTGATTATCGTTGAGGCGATGGGAAAGATCGGCATGGGCGCGCAACGCTGGATCGACCTTGGCTTTATCCAGCTGCAGCCTTCGGAAGTAGTAAAGCTGACGGTTGTCATGGCGTTGGCGCGATATTTTCATTCGATGCTGATGGAAGATATAAAGCGGTTGACGGCATTGTTCGTTCCGGCGCTGATCGTCCTCCTGCCCATGGCGCTGGAAATTGTGCAACCTGATTTGGGCACCGCGCTGGTGACGGGTATTTCGGGTGTGGCGATGTTCTTTATCGCCGGCGTTCCTGCATGGCTGTTTATACTGGGGATCGGGCTTGTCGCCGCCGCCGCGCCAGCCGCGTGGTTTTTTGTCCTGCATGATTACCAGAAGCAGCGCGTCCTGACCTTTATGGATCCGGAATCGGATCCGCTGGGGTCCGGATATCACATCATGCAATCGAAAATCGCGTTGGGTTCAGGTGGAATCGGTGGGAAAGGATTTTTGCAAGGCAGTCAGAGCCATTTGAATTTCCTGCCGGAAAAACAGACGGATTTTATTTTCACGCTGTTCGCCGAGGAATGGGGCTTGATGGGCGGGTTTTTCCTGATGGGCGTGTTCAGCCTGATC
This sequence comes from Alphaproteobacteria bacterium, assembly GCA_044220535.1. Lineage (GTDB taxonomy): Bacteria > Pseudomonadota > Alphaproteobacteria > Micavibrionales > Micavibrionaceae > JBDHTS01. The sequence goes on from JBGAQU010000047.1 coordinate 5,627, forward strand.
ATGGTTTACTGCGCCTGGATCGCAATGCGTTCACGACATGATTTCGGGCGGCTGCTCGCTTTCGGCCTGATGATCAATTTCTCGCTTTATGTGTTCATCAATGTGGCGATGGTGATGGGGTTGCTGCCTGTTGTCGGTGTGCCGCTGCCAATGGTGTCCTATGGCGGAACATCAATGTTGTCGGTACTGGCGGGGTTCGGCCTGATCATGTCATGTAATATCTATAAGGACAGCAAGGTCCCGCGGTCCTAGCGCGGGGCGCAATGGCCGATATTCATGAACAAGTCAGGCTGCAGAATTTTATCTGTCACATTTGCCTGGCGTATGGATGCAGGAAATGAAAGTTGAGGCGGCGTAATGCCATGTCCGCCCATGCTGGCGCAGCGGGCTATACGATCAAAGACCAGCGTGTAGCCCTGATCCGGAGCGCGGGTGATATCAACAGCACATCGTTCATTGGGATCGGAGGATGTCATGCCGTCTTCATATCGCCATCGGGACTCGTCCGTTTTTGACGCTTCTCCAAACACAGCGAAATTCAGTCCGGATGTCCATGTGGACACAGCAAAAGCAAGCTTGTCGCCCGGCCTTAGATCAGCGGAAAACAGGCTAATGTCTTTTCCCTTTTCCTGGCAAAAAACTTCAGTGTGTTGGGATGAATCAATGACCTGTGTGCAGGCCGCAAGCGCCGTTGTAAACAGAGCGGTGATGCGAATGCTTCTTCTCATTTGAAGCGAGGGTTAGGACCTTTGCTGCATTTCCCGGCGTTCATCGCGCTTTCAAAGCTGTCCAGCTCCTTGCCGACCGGGCTTTCAAAGCTTTCCTTGGGAAAAAGGACTTCGGTCAGCGTGGCGTTGCGTCCGCCATAAGATTGGCACTGTGCGCTTGGCGATGTGGTGATGTGGTAACCGTCCGGTTGCAGCGCGATGCTCAGGTCGCAGCGTTCGTCTTTTTTGCTGGAATTCAAATTTTCAGTAAAATTCCATGTATTGTTGCCTTTGGATTTCGCTTTGCCATAAATGGCAAAGTTATTGCCATTGGGAAACCAGAGGGAAATACCGAATTTCATAGCGCCCTTATCGTCGGGCTTCAGGGACAGAACACGCATTTCATCCTGGTCGCTGATACAGTAAACGCCGTTATTGGGCGCCGCGGCCGCAGTCGCTTTAGGTGCGTCAGCCGCCCGGGAAAGCCCCGCGAACCCTGCAATGGCCAATAGGCACAAGGCTGGAAAAACATAGATTTTTTTCATGGTTATGGCCCGCTTTTGTTTTTATCCTCTTCCCCGATTGTAACATGTTCCTTTGAAACTGCTCAATTATAATCCAGAATGGCCGGGAGACTATTAACACGGAGCAGGGTTGTGACCCTTTGGCAATCGCGGGAGCCATGAATGTCTGTAATCGAATCTGTATTGAAAACATTGGCCTATTTTACCGTCCTGGCCCTTTTGGCCGGACCGGCACAGGCCAAATGTGTCGTATCAAGCCATGGGGATGTCAGCTGTGATGCAAAGGGGTTTGAACAGGGTGACACGCCCACACGCTGGCAAGAGCAGGCGGAACCGCCACGGCCGATTTTAGGCACGAGCCAGGATCGAATGAACGATTATAAAATGGACCTGAAAGCCTGTCACCGCGCGGATCCTTCAAGGCTTTACAGGGATTCAGTTATGGCGCGCGCCAATGTCAGCGAGGAAGTTCACAACGACCTGTCTGGCCGCCTGACAGTGGGTATAGATCATATCGTTACGCCTGAAGACAATCTGAAATTCAAAGACATGATTTCAAAAGACCGGATTTTAGCGCTCTGGCAAAATGACAGCGCCTGGGCGGTCGAGGCGGCCATGGCACAAGCCAAGGAAGCCAGGATCTGTAACCCCTGCGCCATTGCCGTTCTGGCTGAAATTAATGACCAGCTTGGCCGCAACTGGATCCAAAAAAACAGCACGGTGTGGCAATTGATCGTGGCGCGTAAATACAGAGAAGCCATACAGGTTTTGGGATCAACCCTCTGGATGCTGAACACGCCTGTTGGTGTGCGTGAATTCCAAGTTCTGCTGAATTCATTACCTGTAGAGCCTGAGGTTTGCAAATAAGGAATAAAGACTTGCCGTGTTGCTTTTTGTATCAAAACTCATCAAAATCTGAATACAATCGAATGGAGGATGTAATGCATATGCTGAAAGGCGCCGGAATTTTAGGATCCAAAACTATTCTTCTAGCGTTTTTACTTATCATTATTTCACATTCTGCCACGGCACAGGTTGATTCTGATTTTTCTTTAGGCGGCGGTGTGATGGTTGGATCGTCAACGACCGGCTGTAATGCGAGCTATAAAGGCACCATCACATATAATTCGACAAATAATGTTATGCAATACTGTAACGGCAGCACGTGGACGTATTTTGATCTATCTCCTTCCGCAGAAACAATTGCGGCCGGCGCTACTGTTACTGCAAACGCATGCGGTGGCTTGAAGAAAGTGACATCAACCGCAGCCCGGGTCACAGACACAACGAATACGTTCACCGCTTCTTCAACATCCTATGACGGGTGCTGCATGGATGTAATGAATACGGGTACATTTACCATCACACTGGACCAAAACGCAAAGTTCAAGACGTCGGGCGGCGCAGACGTTTCATTGGTGGCAGGTGGTATTGTCAGGGTATGCTCTAACGGCACCAACTGGTACCAAACAACGGCTGTCCTTACGCCGTCTTAACCGGCCAGCGTGGCGGAGTTGAATGTGATGCCCTGGTTGTGCATCAGATCCTGCAATTCACCGGATTCGTACATTTCACGCACGATATCGCAGCCGCCGATAAATTCACCCTTGATGTAAAGCTGCGGGATGGTCGGCCAGCTGGCGAAATCCTTGATGCCCTGACGGATGTCGTTATCCTCCAGAACATTGACGTCCTTGAAACGGACGCCAAGGTTGGAGAGGATCTGCACCACCGCCGCCGAAAAACCGCATTGCGGGAAAACGGCTGTGCCCTTCATGTACAAAACGACATCGTTGTTTTTGATATCCTTGCGGATGCGCTCGAAAATAATGTTTTCCATGTCCCAATCTCCCTTAGTGTTACTCTATACGCCCGGTACCGCTGTCTGGATCGCCAGCGCATGCAGTTCGCCGCCCATTTTCCCCTGCAGCGCCTGGTAAACCATCTGATGCTGCTGCACCCTTGATTTGCCGGTAAAGGCGGGGGAAACGATATAGGCCGCGTAATGGTCGCCATCGCCGCGCAGATCGGAAATCGTAACCTCCGCCTCCGGGATGTTCTGTTTGATCAGACGTTCGATTTCGACCGGAGTCATGGCCATGACGGTCCCCACTGGATTCGCATACTCTGTAGATAAATGAACTATACAGGCTTGCCGTACATTCTTCCAGAAATTGGATGGGGCAGTGCAAAAAATATGTTGAAACTCGGTAAAATAATATGTTAAACTTATTCTATCATAAAGTTAAGAAAACATTAACAGGGTTTATACGCGCCATGATGAGCATTGTTGTAAACAAAAACAACCAAATCTGTATCGCCAGCGACAGCGTGTTTGAAGGCATCCCAACGGGCGTGACCTTCGACCCCGAACGCCGATCCCTGACGCTGCAATTCACCGATGGCCGTCAGAAGCGGTTGGGCACATCTGGCATGAGTGATATTTACCGTATGTTGCACAAGGTGCGTTTTATCCGCTTTATGCTGCTGCGCCAGCCGGAACCCACTTACAATATCAATCTGCCGCTTTATATCCGTATGGACGCAGGGGAGGAAATCTATGCCACAGCTTGACGATATTATTTCATATATTCTGGCAGCCATTCTTCATGCAGTACTGTCAATTCGCCTATGGCAATCCTGCCGCCTGGCAGCGTTAAAACACTCCCGTTAGTTTTCCCAAGCATGAGGCAGGGGATGCCGGCCTTCTCGGCCAATGTCTGTATATCGTCGCTTTGTGCCGTCACAACGTAGCAGGCTTGATCCTCACCAAACCATTGCGCGGAAGTCAGGGTTTTTTCCGTTGTTAACCCGATACCTGAGGCCATAGCCATCTCGGCCAGCGCCACCAGCAATCCGCCATCGCTGATATCGTGGCAGGCAGTGATATGGTTTTTTTCAATCAGGTCGCGGATAAATTCGCCATGCTTGCGTTCAACCGCCAGAGCGACCGGCGGCGGCTCGCCGGATTCAAGTCCGTGAATCTCCCGTAAATACAGCGACTGCCCGATATGGCCGTTGAGGGTGCCGATCACAAAAATCGTTTCGCCCTCGGCCTGAAAACCCAGAGGTTTCGCCTTGTGCCAGTCGGCGATGACGCCGACACCGCCAATGGCCGGGGTCGGCAGAATGGCGCGGCCGCTGGTTTCATTATAGAGCGATACGTTGCCGGAAATGATCGGGTAATCCAAAGCACGGCATGCTTCGCCCATGCCGTCGAGGCAGCGCACGAATTGCGTCATGATCTCCGGTTTTTCCGGGTTGCCGAAATTAAGATTGTTTGTGACGGCGAGGGGGGTTGCCCCAACTGCGCAGAGATTACGGTAGCTTTCGGCGACCGCCTGCTTGCCGCCTTCAAACGGATCGGCCTGACAGTAACGCGGCGTGACGTCGGAGGTGATGGCGAGGGCTTTATCCTTGCCGGGGATTTTGACGAGCGCGGCATCGCCGGAGAAGCCGGCCTGCGTGTCAGTAATACCGGGGCTAAATCGTGTCTGACCCATGACCAGGGAATCGTATTGTTCCCAGATCCAGCGTTTGGATGATAAATCAGGTGTTTTCAGCAAAGTCTTCAGTGACGTAATAACATCTTCACCACGCAGCTTTGCGGGCAGGGGAGCAGGTTTGGGATATTCGCCCTGCGGTCTGTCATACAACGGCGCTTCATTCACCAGCGGCGGTACAGGAATATCGCACCAGCACTGGCCGTGCATCATCAGGCGCAGATGGCGATCATCTGTCGTGCGGCCTATTACGGCGAAATCCAGATCCCATTTTTCGAACAACGCGCGCGCTTCATCCTCACGGTCCGGCTTCAAAATCATCAGCATGCGTTCCTGCGATTCCGACAGCATCAGCTCATACGGCGTCATGCCCGGCTCGCGCATCGGCACCTTGTCGAGATCCAGTTCCACGCCGATCTCGCCTTTATCCGCGATTTCGACGGAGGAGGAGGTGAGGCCCGCAGCGCCCATATCTTGAATGGAAATGATCGCATCTTTCTGCATCAATTCCAGGCAGGCTTCGAGCAACAGCTTTTCCGTGAACGGATCGCCGACCTGCACGGTCGGGCGTTCCGCTTCCTTATCATCCTCAAATTCAGTTGAAGCCATGGTCGCGCCATGGATTCCATCGCGCCCGGTCTTGGACCCGACATAGACAACGGGCTGGCCAACAGACGCACCACGCGCATAATAAATCTTGTCCTGATCGGCGATGCCGACCGTCATGGCGTTGACCAGGATATTGCCGTTATAGGCGGGATGGAAATTGGTTTCGCCGCCGACCGTCGGCACACCCATGCAGTTGCCGTATCCGGCAATGCCCGCGACCACGCCCGCGACCAGATGTTTTGTTTTCGGATGTTTCGGATCGCCAAAGCGCAGGGCGTTGATATTGGCGATGGGCCGCGCGCCCATTGTAAAAATATCCCGCATGATGCCGCCGACGCCCGTTGCCGCGCCCTGATAGGGTTCGATATAAGACGGATGGTTATGCGATTCCATCTTGAACACGGCGGCCTGCCCGTCGCCGATATCGATCACGCCCGCATTTTCCCCCGGCCCCTGGATCACCCAAGGCGCGGTAGTCGGCAGTTTTTTCAGGTGTATGCGGGATGATTTGTAAGAACAGTGTTCCGACCACATAACGGAGAAAATGCCCAGTTCCGTATAGCTTGGCGTCCGGTTCAGGATTTTCAGGACCCGGTCATATTCATCGCCCTTCAGGCCGAATTTGGCGGCCAGCGCGGCATTGACTTCGGGTTCCTTGGCGGTCATTGGCTTTTTCAGGGCGTTTTGCATAGGGATTCTTACCCCAAAACGCGGCGGATATGAAGCCCGTTTGGGCCTATTTCGGCATATAATACGCTGCGACTTTACCCAGAAGCGCGCCGGTTTGGGGATCTCCGTCCTCTTGGGCTACTCGATTAGCATAACAAATCAGGCAACTGCGCCACATATTGCGGGCAGGTTGGCCGTGTATGGCAAAAATCTGCTTCAGAGAATGCATCTCATCATCTTCCCAGTATATCGACATAAACTGGGTGAGGGACTTCAGGTTGTTCTGAAGAGAGATATATCTTTCATTTTTATCCATGATGATGCGCCAATCCTTATTTTAATTTCAAATCTGCAAAAAATTCCCGCATTGTTTTAGTCAGGATACCGTTGTCCTGCATGATGTCGACGTCATCGGCGCTCAGGTCGCGGACATCCGCCTTGCCGCAGCCATGGGCGACTTTGATCAGGGCGTTGTTATAGGCGGTAAAATATCTCGCGATATTATCCCCTTCCGCTTCGATATTATAACCATTGGTCAGGGCCGGATCTTGCGTGGTCAGGCCCTTCTTGCAGGTTCCGAGATGGCATTCATTCTGCCCCACGCATCCGCCTGCCGTCATGACGCCCCTTGTGCTGACTACAAAGTCGCTGCCCATGGCAATGGCAATAGCACCTTTGTTCGGCGTAAACAATCGGCCCGAGGAAAGGATGCGGATACGGTTCTGCAGCCCGTATTTCGCGCGCACGTCGACCAGCATCGGCAGCGACATGCTGAGGAGCGCGCCCATATGGTTCACCAGAACGCCCGGCCCCTTGCCGGTGCCGCCTTCACCGCCGTCGAGCGTGATAAAATCCGGATAGATGCCAAGCCGTTTGAAGGTCGCGAACTGGCTTTCAATATGCGCGCGCCGGCTGTAGCTGGTTTTAAATCCCGTGGGCAGGCCTGAGGCTTTCCGGACGCGGCCGATAAACCGCGCCAGCGATTCATCGTCGGTTATTTCTACCTGATGGTCGAGCGCCTCGCAATCTTCTCCGGCCTTTCGGCCTCGGATTTGCGCGATCAACGGTGTCATTTTCGCGGCTTTCAGGTGCCCGCCCTCGCCGGGAATGGCGCCCTGGACCAATTTGATTTCAATCATGACAAATTCAGGATTGTCGCGGACAAGCGCACGCAGTTTATCATCGTCAAGCAGATATCCGACGTCGCCCCGAACACTGTTTTTATCGGTACCGATCTGGAAGACAAGGTTGCATTGGCCGACCTTGTTGCCTTCCGTATGCGCTTTCCGGTAAAAACCGCCTTCGCCTATATTCAGGAACGCGCCCGATTTTGCCGCGCCTCTTGAAAACGCCATGGTCGTCGGCTCGGACAACGCGCCGAAACTGGCGGCGGAGCCGTTAAAAATATGCGTGGCCGTAAAGGGTTTGCATTCGGCGGGATCGCCGATGGTCATTGGGTCAATGCCGGTGGGCTGAAAATACTGGGCATTGGCGAAACGCATTGTTCCCGCAAAATGTGGATTGACGTTGGAGCCGAAACTGATGATTTCTTCGCCGTCCCGGGCCATGGCCTGGATGGTTTCGCGGTCCGCGCGGCTCATCGCGACGCCTTCGCGGTCGGGGGACAGGATGTGGCTGCGCAGGAAATGACCGATCTTGTCGATGAATTTCAACGTCCAGGTAAAGCGTTTGAGTGTGTCATTGCCGCGCCATTGATCCCAGGCGACCATCGCGCCGCCACCGACGATTGCGCCCGCCACCAGAAGATTGAGCAAAGCAGCTGCGCCATCCATTTATGAAACATGAAAAGTCATTTTGTCACTGTTGTTTAAGGTAATAGAAAATTCATAAATATTGCGCAAAATTTAATGACTGCAGCGCAAATATACAAAAGCCTGAATGTACACATGAAATGTATCTATATTGCCTCAGCTCCACATGATTGATCGAGTTATAAACCACAACATCGAATTTCCACGGCAAGGGTAATTCTTCCAGAGATCCTTCGATCCGTGCGGCTGTTACATTGTCGATATCGCCCCATAATGCAATATCTATATCTGAATTGTCCCGATGGTTTCCCATTGCGCGTGAACCAAAAATTTGCGCCTTTTCAATTTCCGGCCATTGTTTAAGGGTTGATTTTATCATTTCAACGGAGTCCGTTGGCAAACCAAAAGCCATGACTAAGCGCTCTTTTCTTCCAGGACCGCAATAATATCGCCCAGAACAAAGAAATAAGTTTCGGCGATGGCTTCGAAGGCAGTTTCAAATTCGTCCGGGTCGTAATTATGCGACAGTTCATTTCTGAGCAGCATCATATCAATCCATTGCTGGCCATCACTGATTAAGCTGGCGGCGAAAGCCTCTTTGATAACGGCGCGTGGAGATTTTTCTTTAAGCTCGACACCGGCATACTCAAGGTAATTTTTCATAGTATTCCATGCAAGTTCAAATGTGTATTCAAACCGCTGAATGACGCCTTCTTTTTCCAGATCCGACAGGTCTTCGATATCTTCCTCAAATGCATCGGCAAGTTTTTTATAGGCCCGTTTAAAATTCTGGAATCGCTGTAGCCAGCGCATTTCCTTTTGGTCTTGTGAGTTATGAACGTTCATGCAAAGTGCCTTTATTTTTTATGAAAGTGCTTTGACTATGCTTTTAAAAAGTCCCGAACCGCTTTTCCCGGCCTGCCAGTCCTGGGTCGCGTCTTCAGGGTGGGGCATCATGCCGAGGATGGTTTTGGTTTTATTGTAGACTCCGGCGATGTTCTGGATGGAGCCGTTGCAATTCGCGGCTTCGGTGAGCGTACCTTTATCGTCGCAGTAACGGAAGGCCACGCGGTCGCCGTCTTCCAGATCTTTCAGGATAGTGTCATTCGCAAAATAATTGCCCTCGCCATGCGCGACCGGTACATGCAGGATATCGCCTTTTTTCATCGCGCCGGTGAAGTCATTGCCAGCGGTTTCGCACCGGATATGGACGCGCTTGCAGATGAATTTGAGGGTTTTGTTGCGCAGGAGCGCGCCGGGCACCAGACCGGTTTCCACCAGCATCTGGAATCCGTTGCAGACGCCGAGCACCCGCGTACCCTTATTGGCCAGGGCAATCACCTGTTTCATCACCGGGGAATGGGCGGCCATGGCCCCGCAGCGCAGGTAGTCGCCATAGGAAAACCCGCCGGGCAGGACGATCAGGTCAGGCTTGCCGAGATCGGTATCCTTATGCCAGACCAGCCGGGGCGTCTTGCCCGTTTCCCGCTCAAAAGCCATGGCCATATCGGCCTCGCGGTTGGTGCCGGGGAAAAGGATGATGGCTGTGTCCATGGTTAATCCTGTTTCAAGCGATTCGAAAGCTTCGTTAAAATATCGAGTTATTTCAAGAAAAATACAAAGTTTGTAATTTTCTTGCTGATTTTTGTATCAAATGCGTAACTTTTATCTTGCGGAAGCCCAATCGATCATCTAAAGACTCTAATATATCAAAAAGCGAACGCTCGCAACACAGGTTAAAAGGCAGCCGTCGGGGAGCCTTGTAAGTTATGGTGCTAGCGAATAACAGGGGCGAAAAGTCCCGGATATGCGAGTTGAATAAGGGAAACAATAAAAAGAACCAGACCTTAAAAAGCCCCGTCCAAGACGGGGCTTTTTTTAATGAGATTGCGGGCTTAACTCCCGGATTCAACAATCTGCTTCTTCGCCTGCTCCGTAAACTGGGCCAGCTGGCGATCCAGCATGTGATCGGTAATATTCAGGTTTTTGGCATCCAGGTCGGGCCTGACCTTGCGTTTGACGTCGCCATATCCAGGTTCCTCCAGATTGGCGCCGATCACGGTGCGGGCATAGTCTTCGGCGGCCGCGCCTGTCAGGCCCAGCTGTTCCGCGACCCATTGGCCAAACAGCTTGCAGGTTCGGGCCTCCAGCTTGAATTTCATTTCCTCGTCATGCGCGTATTTCTTTTCGAAGGCGTCGCGGCGGTCGTCTAAACTGGACATCGGTCATTCTCCCGGAATATAAGCGTCTTGATAACTTCGATTGGGCTTCTATGTAGCATTGGATTGACAGAAAATCCATGCTTATATGAGGTGTTAACCACAGCGGGTCAAGCATGCTTAGCAATAAAAGACGGGTTTTATACGAAGGCAAGGCCAAGACGATCTATGAAGGGCCGGAACCCGGTACCCTGATCCAGTATTTCAAGGACGACGCCACCGCCTTCAACGCCGAAAAAAAGGCCGTGATTGCTGGCAAGGGCGTGCTAAATAATCGCATTTCCGCCCATCTGATGACCAAGCTGGAATCGATCGGCATCCCGACCCATTTTCTGCGTTCCCTTAATATGCGCGAACAGCTGGTCCGGCAGGTGGAGATTATTCCGCTGGAAGTCGTCGTCCGCAATATCGCCGCCGGATCGCTGGTGAAGCGTTTGGGGATGAAGGAGGGCGCGATCCTGAACCAGCCGATCGTCGAGTTTTATTACAAAAAAGACGAACTCGGCGACCCGATGGTGAACGAGCACCATATTCTCACTTTCGGCTGGGCCGACCCGTATGAGCTGGATGAAATCATCCATATGGCCTACCGCATCAACGATTATTTGAACGGCCTGTTCGCCGGCATCGGCCTGCGCCTTGTCGATTTCAAGCTGGAATTCGGCCGTCTCTACGGCGAATACGGCGAACTCTATTTGCTGCTGGCCGACGAAATCTCTCCAGATAATTGCCGCCTGTGGGACGCGGCGACGGGCGAAAAGCTGGATAAGGACCGTTTCCGCCAGGATCTGGGCGACCTGGTCGAAGGCTATTCCAAAATCGCCGAGCGCCTGGGCCTGGTGCCCAAAGGCGGCATCATCGAAGGCGGCAACATCAACGAACAGCTGGCGGCGTCGCTCGGCGAAATCGAAAACGAACTCGCGACGCACCGGAAACTGAAGGGCCTTAAAATAAACCCGGGCGGCAAACCGCGGAAGGTTTAATGGCTGGCAATATTATCCATCTCATTGGTTTCCCCGGTGTGGGCAAGTTGACGATTGCTAAGGAGATCGTCAAACAAGGCGGATATACGTTGATCGACAACCATAAAATAAACAATCCTGTTTTCAGCATCATTGGCGCCGATGGTAAAACGCCTTTGCCTAAAAATGTCTGGACTTATGTCCGGAGTATATGGGGCGTAGTGTATGACGTCATGGAAAATCTGTCGCCGGGACACCTGGATTTTGTCATGACCAATGCATTGATTGAAGACGAAAATGACAGGGCTCATTACAACAGGCTGAGATCAATAGCGTCAAAACGTGGTGGCATTTATATACCAGTCGTATTGTCATGTGATCTGGAAGAGCATCAAAAGCGTGTCGTTGCTCCGGATCGCGCCGCCGATTTCAAGGATATAAATCCGGAAACGCCGCATACTGCGCGGCAGCGCGGGTTGATAAATCTGGAAGACGATCCGAACTATATTCATCTTGATGTGACGAACCTGACGCCTGAGCAATCTGCCTGTCAGATTCTTGACCGAATAAAAGTTAAACTGTCCCTGGACCCAAAAGCCATAAAAGGTTTGAGCCCATGATACCCGCGTGGCTGCGTCATATGTTTGCGAACAAGGCGGACGATACACAGCCGCCGGTCAGGCTCAAGGTCAGAGAATGCCTGGGCCGCTGGCGGGCCGGGCGGGCGCAGGGCGCAGATTTTCGCGACAACCGGCTTATCCCCGCGCTCAGAAAAGGTTCTGTCGTCCTTGACCTTGACGGCTCGCGGGGATACGGATCCTCCTTTTTCGAGGAGGTCTTCGGCGGCCTGGCACGGTCGGGTGTGTTCACGCAGGAAACTTTGCGGCAAAGGCTGCATATCGTTTCAAACGACGACCCGAGTTACAGGCTTGAGGCCTTACAATATCTCTACGAGATGAAAAACTGGAGAAGCCATGAAAGCTATCGTTCACATCACCCTTAAAAAAGGCGTCCTCGACCCGCAAGGCAAAGCCATCGGCCAGGCCTTGCATGGCATGGGCTTCGATGAGATTGGCGAAGTGCGCCAAGGCAAGATGATCGAATTGGACATCGCCGACGGCACGGATAAAAAACGCATTGCCGATATGTGCGAAAAACTGCTCGCCAACACGGTGATCGAGGATTACCGGATCGAAGTCGCGTAAGCCGCTCTCAAAATGTCATCCTCCGGCTTGACCGGAGGATCTATACACTGTTCAAACATCGCATGGATCCTCCGGTCAAGCCGGAGGATGACGAAGCAGGGTAGTAAGAATTTATGCAATATCTCCACCAGATCCCCCATATCCGCGAAGGCCTCGACCATCTCCTCAAAAACGATCCGGTTTTTAAAAAGCTGGGAGTCGCGCCGGAATCCTTGGCGTGGAGTTACACGCCTGCAGGGTTTTCATCGTTTATTCGCATCGTCGCGGGACAGCAGGTTTCAACATCCGCCGCGCGGTCGATCTGGGCGAAGTTTCAGGCGGGTGTGCCGGATGTTTTGCCGCATAAGGTGATGGCGTTGAGCGATGAAGAATTAAGAAGCTTTGGCTTGAGCGGCCCGAAGATCAAATATATTCGCGGACTGTCCGAGGCCGTGCATGAAGGCCGCTTTGATCCCGATGCACTGAACGCAATGAGCGATGAGGCCGTGTTCGAGGCAGTAACGGCCCTGAAAGGCTTTGGCCGCTGGAGCGCGGATATGTATCTGATGTTTTCCCTGACGCGCCCGGATATCTGGCCCTCAGGCGATCTTGGCATCCAGGAAGGCTTGAAACGCTACCTGAACGCCCGCAAGCGGCCGGATGAAGCCAGGACGAAGAAAGAAGGTAAGCGGTTCAAGCCGCATCGAACCGCTGCCTCCATTCTTCTCTGGCATATGGCGTCTTTAAAAACTTAAAACGGCTAGGTCAACTGGAACTGCACGGATGATGTTTGTCCGTCTATCAGCGAAGCTATTGCCTTCAAATCTGATAAAGGATCCTTTATAAGTGCGGAAATGTCGACTGGGCTTTGCGCCGCTTGGGCAAAAATGCCTTTTGCCCGGCGTAAAGTTCTTTCCGATGTCCTGAGGAGATAGTCGGATAAGGGCGTATCCAGTTTTTCTTTTACAACGCGGTCAAGTGGCCGTGCGCCCATGAGCGGATCAAATCCTTGGCTCTTGATGGCCAACCTGAAATCAGGGCATAGCTGTAAGGACAGGTCTGGATAGGTAGTCTGTAGCCGGGACTCTGTAACGCCAAGGCGTCGATCGACCAATTGTTCAATAACGGGCGTATCAAGGGTATGGAAGATAACAATACCATCCAAGCGGTTTCTAAATTCCGGCTTGAAGAAGCGGCGCGCTGCATCCATGTAGATTGGCGCAGCCATCGCATTCCATTGCTCTCTATCGCGTAATGGATCAAGCCGCAGGCGTGCACCTTCTCTTTGAACATCTTCAGCGCCAAGATTGCATGTCAAAATATTGATGCATTCACGCATATTGCCTACAAAGCCTTGGCCATCGGTAATAATGCCATCTTCAAAGGGTGCCAAAAGGGCGTTAAATACGTTCTGGTGTCCTTTTTCCGCTTCATCAAAAAGGTTGATTGCACGTGGGGACGTCTGAAGTTTGTTGATAAGGCCGCCGCCTTCATCAAAGCCGACATAACCAGGAGGCGCGCCAATCAAGCGTGCGACCGAATGTTTTTCCATGTATTCAGACATGTCGAATTTATTTATAAATGCTTCGCCACCATAGAGAATTCGGGCGAGCGCGCGGACAAGTTCTGTTTTACCAACGCCTGTCGGTCCCATGAACAAAAAGTTTCCAATAGGCGCCATAGGATTTTTTAGCCCCGCTTTGGCGCGCTTTAGTGCGTTTGCAACCGCATCGGTTGCAGCTTTTTGCCCCAGAACCTGGTTTTCAAGTTCGGTATCAAGTGATGCATAACGCTGCTTTTCATCTTGATTGAAAAATTCAGCGGGAATATTGCTCGCCCGGCTGATCGCTGCATTGATATGCGAGATATCAAGGGTTCGTGCCCCAGAGCGTGCAGCTTTTGCGCAGGCGCTATCGAATGCATCAATGGACTTATCTGGCTGGTTACCAGGAACGTAACGTCCGGCCAAACGCGCAATTTCCGGCAGAAGCGCATCCGGCACGCGAATGCCATGATGTCTGGCGTATTTTCCTTTGTTTCTTAATAGAATTTTGGCGGTCTCGGAATCGTTTGGGGCAATCAGGCTGACTTCATTGAAGCGGCGAGCAAGCGCGCCATTCCTTTTACCTTTTTTCTGCCATTCCTGACGGGTCATGTTCGCGATAACGAAAAGATCACCGCTGGCAAGATAAGGTTTAAGAAGTTCGCTGGTTCCCGCACGTTTTCCTGCGCCGCCTGCATCCATGCCTGATCCAAACTCATCTGCACCCAGTAAAATTGGCGGGCGTCCGGCTGCGTTACGTTCCGCCACGCCTTTGGCAATGGTCAGAAGACGTTTTTCAAAGATACCGACATAAGGTTGGTTATCCATACCTGCCAGATCAAGATAAAGAACGCGTGCGCCGATCAGTTTTGGCGGTACGTTTCCTGCTGCTATCCTTTGGGAAATGCCTTCCAGCATTTTTGTTTTACCGACGCCAGGGTCGCCTACGATCATCGGGTTTTTGCGACCGCGTTTCAAAAGGATAGTTATAACGTCTTCCATGGCGGTTTCATTGCCCACCATAGGGTCGAACTTATTTTCCTTGGCCAGTTTTGTATAGTCGACACAAAATTCC
>JBGAQU010000130.1:0-2299 GCA_044220535.1 Alphaproteobacteria bacterium
CAGGCCTTCCTTTAACGTCAGCTGGAACCAGTCGCGGCATGTGATCCGGTCACCTGTCCAGTTGTGAAAATATTCATGCGCGACGATACGGTCTACACTTAAGTGATCCCCATCTGTCTGGGTAATAGGATGCGCAAAAACTGCCGAGGTATTAAATACATTCAACGATTTGTTTTCCATCGCGCCGAAATTGAAATCGTCTACGGCGACAATATTGAACAGATCCAGGTCATATTCGCGCCCGTATTTTTCCTCATCCCATTTCATAGCCCTTTTCAGGCTTTGCATCGCAAATTCCAGCTTTTCGAGATGGCTATGTTCTGCATAGATGCGCAGTTGTACCTTCCGCCCGCTCATCGTTTCAAACGTATCTTCAATATGCGCAAGGTCGCTGCCCACCGCCGCGAACAAATAACTGGGTTTCGGGAACGGGTCCTGCCAGACGGTAAAATGACGCCCGTCGGGCAGGTCGCCCTTGTCGATCAAGTTGCCGTTGGATAACAGAACAGGCCCTGCTTTTTTGTCTGCTTCGATACGAACCGTATACGTCGCCATGTTGTCAGGACGATCGACAAAGGGTGTAATCCTGCGAAAGCCATGCGGTTCGCATTGCGTGCACCAGCTTTTGCCGGATTTATAAAGGCCCATCAGGCTGGTGTTTTTCTCCGGCTCGATCCGCACACGCGTTACGACTTCAAATGTATCGTCCGCGGGTGCCGGGAAGCTCAGGCTTTCCTTGTCCATATGGCATTGACCTGCCGGAACGGCAGAACCCTGAACGGTAACCCCCAGCAAGGTCATGTCTTCGGAATCAAGGACAATAGGCCGGTCATGCCTGCCGTTCCGCTCCATCTGCATCTTCGATGTCACAAATGTCTCGCCATCCCGGATATCAAGCGTCAGGTCGACATGACGGATCCAGTAATCCGGCTGCGTGTAATCCTTGCGATAAATTGTTTGTCCCATCGTTATTCTCCCTTTTATGTGTTATGCATTTCTTTTATACGACGTATTGAAAAATACAAGATTAGTATATGTAAATTTAATCGAGGCTTCCTATGGATTGGGACAAATTACGCATCTTCCACGCCGTCGCCGAGGCGGGCAGCTTCACCCATGCGGGCGAGGACTTGAACCTCAGCCAGTCCGCCGTATCGCGGCAGATCAGCACACTGGAAGAATCACTCGGCGTCAGCCTGTTCCACCGCCATGCGCGCGGCCTTCTCCTCACCGAACAAGGCGAACTGCTGCAAAAGGCCGCCAAGGATATTTTCGGCAAGCTCGCCATGATCGAAGGCCAGCTGGTGGATTCCAAGCAATTGCCGGAAGGCCCGCTGCGTATCACCACAGCCGAATTCATCGCCTCCACCTGGCTGGCCCCGCAATTGGCGACCTTGCGCGAATTGCATCCCAACATCCAGCTGACCATGCTGCTGGACGACCGCGTCCTTAATCTCGGCATGCGCGAGGCCGATGCCGCCCTGCGTCTCTATAAACCGGAGCAGCCGGATCTGGTGCAGCGCCATCTGGCCACCATCAACTTTCATATCTATGGCTCCAAAGAGTATCTGCAGAAGCACAAGGCGCCCAAGGAAGCCAAGGACCTGCGCAAACACACGCTGATCGGTTATCCGGAAAACGCGCCGCCGCCCTTCTCCGATCCCAACTGGCTGCTGCGCGTCGCAGGCGTCGATCCGGACGAGGAACTGAACCTGATCCTGATGAATTCCATGTACGGCATGCATGAAGCCGTGCGCGGCGGGGCCGGCCTCGCCATGCTGCCCGATTACCTGGTCGGCAATGACAAGAATCTGCAGATCGTCCTGCCCAACCTCCAACCACCGTCCGTGGATATGTATTTCGTTTATCCGGAAGAGCGCAGACATTCGCAGCGCATCCGCATCTTCCGCGACTTCCTCCTGGATCTGGTCGCAAAAACCAAGTTTTGATCGAAAATTCAAAAACTTTGCATTTTATAATGTTTTTCTTATTTTAAACAAAAGTTTTTGATTTCAAATCACTAACCTTTGGTATGCACTATTTTCATACCTGCCTTGAGAAAAAGACTCTGGCTATGCAGCAAAGGAACGTTATATAACCCTGCCATCAGCACTGAGGTGTTGATGGGTTCTTTCCCAAGGACCTACGTCTCCCAGACGTGAAACCTCCCTGTTCAACTCGCCGGATCATGGTTTCCATGGTCCGGATTTTTTTTGTAGTCTAGTTTTAAGTCGGCAGTTATCAGTCGCGAGCAAGAAATGGCAACCGGTTACAAGGGACTTATGGTTTACGGGCGGGC
>JBGAQU010000048.1:0-20166 GCA_044220535.1 Alphaproteobacteria bacterium
AATGGTTCGACCATATTCGCCGCGTATTCGAATCCTACGGCTTCTGTTCCATCGAGACGCCTTCGGTGGAGGAAATCGGCGTGCTGGAAGCCAAGGGGGAGGTGGACAAGGAAATCTACGTCCTCGAACGCCTGCACAAGGAAGATGGCGATAAGGAAGCGCGCCTGGCCCTGCATTTCGACCAGACCGTCCCGCTCGCCCGCTATGTTGCCCAGAACTTCAACGAGTTGGTGTTTCCGTTCAAGCGGTATCAGATGCAACGCGTGTGGAGGGGCGAACGGCCACAGGCCGGACGGTTCCGGGAATTTTACCAGTGCGATATTGATGTCATCAATATTGATGCTCTGCCTTTGCATTTTGATGCGGAGATGCCTGCGATTATCTGGGAGATTTTGACGGCATTGCCGGGGATGGAAAATGAAAAAATCTGCATGCGGATCAGTAACCGCAAGATTTTAGGCAGCGTAATAGAAACCTATATTGGTGATGGGTCAGATTTTCATGTAAGAAAGGCAAAAGCCCTCAGCCTGATCGATAAAATAGAAAAGATAGGCGATATTGCCGTAGCCAAGGGACTGCACGAAGAATGCGGCTTTCAGGACAATGTCATCGATGGGTTTATGAACATCATAAAAAGAAAATACACAAATCCAGAAGATTTATATCCGGCCAAGATACTGCCGGGCTTTTGCTACACAAGCACCTTTGAGGAAGGATTGAAGGAGTTAAGGTCTGTCCTCGAAAATCTTTCCCATCTTCCAAAAGGCGCAGTAGTCGCAGATTTTTCTATTGTCCGCGGCCTCGATTATTACACCGGCACCGTTTATGAAACCGTCTTTCTCGACGATCCCGGTTACGGCTCCATTTGCTCCGGCGGCCGCTATGATGATCTGGCCAGCAGTTACATCAACAAGAGACTCCCCGGCGTCGGTATCTCCATTGGCTTCTCCCGGCTGTTCGAACGGATGCGGCTGCAGAATAAATTGCCCGTCAGCGCGAAATCACCCGCCGATATATTGATGATCCTGCCCTCCGAAGAACGTCGTCCACAGGCGGCGGAGGCCGCGCAGGCGCTGCGCCGGCGCGGGTTGAAGGTCGAGCTGTATCATGCGCCGAAAAAAATCCCCGACCAGATGAAATACGCCAGCCGCAAGGGCATCCCCTTCGTCTGGTTCCCGCCGTTTGATGACGCGGGCAAACACGAAGTCAAAGACATGACCACAGGCGAGCAGGCAGAAGCCAATCCGGCAGAATGGAAGAAACCATGAAGTATTCAAGTATATCACTACCCGTCATTCCTAAAAAACTACCCGTCATCCCCGCGAAGGCGGGGATCTGGCGGGCCAGGCACCCGGCTGCGGTTATGTTTCGCCGGATCCCCGCCTTCGCGGGGATGACGATGGTAGCCATGGCATTGCTTGCTGCTCCTTTATTCGCCGCAGAAAAACCGGTGGAAGGACCAAAGGCGGAAAAACCCGCCGAAGCGCCGAAAGAAAAAAGCGCGGACAAGGCCCCCGCATGGCTGGCCACGGGCAAGGAATTTTCGCCCGAGGGCTGTGAATTCACCGTCATGTTCCCGGAAGAACCCTACAAAACCAAACGCTGCGACCCGGTCGAGCCGGATAAAAACTGCAGCGAAGTGACATCGTTCACCAAAGTGTTCGGCATGGACGCGACCGTGGATTACCACGTCACCTGTATTCCCGCCGACCCGTCCATGTACGATAAATACGACGACAATGTCATGCGCACCGCGCTGATCGCCATGGCGAAGCCCGCCAACCTCGATAAATCCGAAACCGGGTTTGGCGAATTGAAAGAGGCGAAAATGGCCGTGCTGCTCGGCAGCGGCAAGACCGACAATAAAAAAGACGACCTGATTTATACCGCCCAGCTGTGGATCGGACATAAATCCGTCTTCACGCTGGAAGGCGAACTGCGCGGCAAATATGTGGCCGAAGCCGACCAGATGTTCGCCGACATCCTGAAAACCGCAAAGGTCAAAGGCCCGGTAACACCCGTGGCAAAAGGAGAGAAGAAAGCCGAACCGGCGAAAGATGAGAAGGCAAAGGAAGAAAAATCCAAAGACGGGGACAAAAAGACCGCGAAGTAAGTTGGTTATCAAGACTGTCATCCCGCAGCGGAGCGTAGGGATCCAGGCCGGTCGAACCAGTGAAGATCCCTCCGCTCCGCTGCGGGATGACAAAATTTTTGAAAGCCCTATCATGACCAACGCCCCTCTTCTCCTCGCCCTGCACTGCATGGATCTGACGTCGCTGAACGACGCGGACATGCCGGAGACGATTGACGCGCTGTGCGCCAGCGCCGATCAAAGTGTGTTGGGAAAAGTCGCTGCCGTCTGCGTCTACCCACGTTTTGTGCGCCAGGCGGCATCTTCTCTGGTGGGCAAGGATATCGGCATTGCGACGGTCATTAATTTCCCGGACGGCCAGTCCACGATAGAAAAAACGGTGGCCGATACTCTGGCCGCCATAAACGATGGCGCGACCGAGATCGACATCGTTCTGGATTACAAAAACTTTATCCATGACGATCACCAGACCCCTGCCGATCTGCTGAACGCCTGCCGCAGCGCCTGCGGCAACAAGGCGAAGATGAAAGTCATCCTTGAAAGCGCGGCATTCGATAACCAGAACCTGCTTTATGAAGCCGCCTGCCTTGCCCTTGATTGCGGCGCGGATTTCCTGAAGACATCGACCGGCAAACATCCCTCCGGCGGCGCGACCGTTGAAGCCGCGACGACTATGCTTCAGGCGATTAAGGATAAAACCAGCACGGCCGGCCTAAAAATTTCCGGCGGCGTACGAACGGCGGAGGATGCAGCGCGCTATATCGATCTCGCAAAATCAATGATGAGCGAGAACTGGGTAGAACCGCAACACTTCCGCTTGGGTGCAAGCAGTTTGCTCGATAATCTTTTGATTATTTTACTGCCATCGGCACACACAGCCAAGCTTGGCGGGAATACATATTAAATTAGTTTTTTTGAGTAGCCGCCCTGATCTTCTCTACCATAGAAAAAAAACCGTTCCGGCGGCTGGGCGATAAATGATTGCCCAGCCCCAGCGCCTCAAATGAATTTTCTATATTAACAGCCTTGATCTCCTCAGCCGCCTTGTCCTGATAGGCCAGCATCAGCACATAAATCAGCCCCCGCACGATCTGGGCGTCACTATCCGCGAGAAAATGCCATTTTCCCTCACGCTGCGCCGCAACAAGCCAGACCCTGGATGTACAGCCCCGCACCAAATGCTCATCTGTCCTTAAGGCCGGGTCCATGGGCGGAAGCCTTTGGCCCAGTTCGATGATATAGCGGTACCGGTCTTCCCAGTTATCGAACAGGGCGAACGATTCTGCGAGGTCTTCCAGCGTTTTTGCCGCCATTCTTCATTCTTCCTTAAAACTTCAAGCGCATTGATTAATTATAGAACGCCGGTCCGCGCTCTTGCAATTTATCCTGTAACGCGTATTTCGATGTTATAGGGGCTTGCGCGGCTTGGCATCCCTTGGCTACATTGAAAGCAGATTGATTCTGCAAGGACGAGAAAATGAGTAAGGCCGGTTCCGGTGACAGCAAAAATACCCTCTACTGCTCTTTCTGTGGAAAGAGCCAGCATGAGGTGCGCAAGCTTATAGCCGGCCCCAACGTGTTCATCTGCAATGAATGCGTCGAACTGTGCATGGACATCATCCGGGAGGAAGACAAATCCTCCATCGTCCGCGCAGGCGAAGGCGTGCCGACCCCGGGTGAAATTAAAAAGGTTCTGGACGAATACGTGATCGGCCAGGAAAAAGCGAAACGGGTTCTGTCCGTCGCCGTTCACAACCATTACAAGCGGATCGAATCCGGCGAGCGCGGCAGCGAGATCGAAATCGCAAAGTCTAACATCCTGCTGGTCGGCCCGACCGGTTCGGGCAAAACCCTGCTGGCCCAGACCCTAGCCCGCATCCTAGATGTGCCGTTCACCATGGCCGACGCCACCACCCTGACCGAAGCCGGTTATGTGGGTGAAGACGTCGAGAACATTGTCCTGAAACTGCTACAGGCCTCCGATTACAATGTCGAACGCGCGCAGCGCGGTATCGTCTATATCGACGAGATCGACAAAATTTCCCGCAAGGGCGACAACCCGTCCATCACCCGCGATGTTTCGGGCGAAGGCGTGCAGCAGGCGCTGCTGAAACTGATGGAAGGCACTGTGGCCTCTGTTCCCCCGCAAGGCGGCCGGAAACATCCGCAGCAGGAGTTTCTGCAGGTCGACACGACCAACATCCTGTTTATCTGCGGCGGCGCGTTCGCGGGCATCGAAAAAATCATCGCGATGCGCGGCAAGGGCACATCCATCGGCTTCGGCGCGGAAATCAAATCCGGCGAAGAAAAACGCCCAGGCGAACATTTGAAATCGCTGGAAACGGAAGATCTGCTGAAATTCGGCCTGATCCCGGAATTCGTCGGCCGTTTGCCGGTCGTTGCGACGCTGGAAGATCTGGACGAAGCCGCCCTGATCCAGATCCTGACCGAACCGAAAAACGCTCTGGTCAAACAATACGGCCGCCTGTTCGAGATGGAAGGCGCGCAGCTGAAAATCACGGACAGCGCCCTGAAGGCGATTTCCAAACGCGCCATCGAACGTAATACCGGCGCCCGCGGCCTGCGGTCCATCATGGAAAACATGCTGATGGACACGATGTATGACCTGCCGGATATGGAAGGCGTTGAAGAAGTGATCGTCGACGATAAAACTGTCAACGAAAACAAAATGCCAACCTTCGTCTACACCGATAAAAAGAAAAAGAAAAAAGGCGACAAGGAAGCCGACGCGGAAGCCAGCGCGGTTTAATCGCCCCGTTTCACATTAATCGTTTTTCAATCCCGGCTTTGGCCGGGATTGTTTTTTTAGATTCTTTCATCAAAACACCAATCGTCATCCCGGCGAAGGCCGGGATCTATGCAATGGTTATGCATTACACACGGCTAAAAATTTTCTCCGATCTTGAAATCGTCACTACCGTATGGATCCCGGCCTTCGCCGGGATGACATCAATATTTCAAAATTCCTATAACTAACTGATAAAAAACGCATATTTTAGTTAGCTAAAATTCACCCAAAGATTAAGCTGCCCTTTATTTATTATGTATAATATAAACTGGTATCTGAGGTTGTTGGGGGACTTTACATGATGACTGCCACAAAAATTGAACCGGAACAGGATAAAACCTACCGGCTGATCACACGCAGCGACATGGACGGTCTGGTCTGCGGCATCCTCCTGAAACAGCTCGGCCTGATCCATGAGGTGGTATTCGCCCATCCGAAGGATATGCAGGATGGCCTGATCGAGGTCACGAACAACGATATCATCACCAACCTGCCCTATGTGAAGGGTGCTTATCTGTCCTTCGATCATCATTCCAGCGAAGTCGAGCGCATCGGCAAAATCCCGGACAATCATGTCATCGAAGCCGATGCCCCTTCCGCGGCCCGCGTCGTCTATAATTATTTCGGCGGTAAGGCCAACCCAAGGCTGGCGCATATCCGCGACGATATGATGGCAGCGGTGGATAAAGCCGATGCGGCGCAGTTTGTACGCGAGGAAGTCCTGAACCCGCAGGGCTGGGTCCTGCTCAGCTTCATCATGGATTCCCGCACCGGCCTTGGCCGTTTCAAGGAATTCAACACGCCGAATTACCAACTGATGATGCAGCTGATCGACTATTGCGCCGCGCATACGATCGAGGAAATTCTGGCGTTGCCGGATGTGAAAGAACGCGTGGATCTTTATTTCGCGCACCAGATGAAATTCAAGCAGCAGATCGAGCGTTGCTCAAAAGTCTACAAAAACCTGGTGGTTCTCGACCTGCGCATGGAAGACCCGATCTGGGCAGGCAACCGCTTTATGATTTACGCCCTGTTTCCCCAATGCAATATCTCCATGCACTGTATGATGGGCAAGGGCGGGGAGCGGACGGTATTTGCAGTCGGTAAATCGATCCTGAACCGCACCAGCCGCAGCAATATCGGCAGCCTGATGCTGGAGCAAGGCGGCGGCGGACACCATGCCGCAGGTACCTGTCAGATCCATTCGGACACGGCCATGGACGTGCGCCAGAAACTGATCGAACGGATTAATAAGGACGGGTAACAGTCAAAGGATTGAAATGCGGCACCATGCCGCTATGATCCATGTATGAAAAAACCTGTATCCATTCACTGGTTCCGCCAGGATTTACGCATTTCCGACAACCCCGCTCTGGCAGCGGCCTGTAAGGCTGGGAGCGTTGTGCCTGTGTATGTTCTGGACCAGAATCCGGCGGGCGACTGGGCCATGGGGGCGGCGTCGCGAGTCTGGCTGCATCACAGTCTAAAGGCACTGAATAAAGCTCTAGACGGGCATTTGGTTTTGATAAAGGGCGATTCCCGAAAGGCGTTGCTGTCACTCGCCAAGGCAACCGGTGCGAGCGGCGTGTTCTGGAACCGGTGTTATGAGCCATGGAGCGTTGAGCAGGATGCTAAAATCGAGGCCGTGCTGAAAAAGGCCGGGCTTGATGTGCAGACTTTTAATAGCTCCCTTCTCCGCGAACCGTCTGAAAACAAAATGAAGGACGGTAAATCCTATAAAGTCTTTACGCCGTATTTCAAAAAAATGTATGCGCAGGCGGATATTCCATCCCCTTTGCGCCGCCCGTCGATCCAGTTTGCGGCCAAACATCATGAATTGAAACTGGAAGATCTGGATCTGCTGCCTGAAAAACCGCGCTGGGATAAAAAATTCGATGAATACTGGATTTCGGGTGAAGAAGCCGCACACAAGCAACTTAAAACATTTCTTGATGATCATCTGAAAGGTTACGCCGAAGGCCGCAACCGGCCCGACCGGCAAAACGTTTCCCGCCTGTCACCTTACCTGCATTGGGGCGAGATTTCGCCGCGCCAGGCCTGGCATGCCGTCAAACAGCGCATGGTGGCGGAGGGCCTAGAGGCGGATGGCACGCGGTTTCTGACCGAACTTGGATGGCGGGAATTTTCCTATGGGCTGCTGGCCGATTTCCCTGCTTTGCCCGATCAGCCTCTGCAGCCGCGCTTCACCAAATTCCCGTGGCACAAAAGCGTGAAATACCTTAACGCCTGGCAGAAAGGCCTGACCGGCTATCCCATCGTCGATGCAGGGATGCGGGAGTTGTGGGAGACCGGATACATGCACAACCGCGTCCGCATGATCGTGGCATCCTTCCTGATCAAGCACCTGCTGATCCACTGGCGCGAGGGGGAACGATGGTTCTGGGACTGCCTTGTGGATGCCGATCTTGCCAATAACAGCGCCAGCTGGCAATGGGTGGCAGGCTCAGGCGCGGATGCCGCACCGTTCTTCCGCATCTTCAACCCCGTGTTGCAGGGCAAAAAATTTGATCCGAAGGGCGACTATGTCCGGCGATGGGTGCCGGAATTGAAGGATCTGCCGAACAAATACATCCATGAACCATGGAACGCGCCTGAACAGGCGGATTACCCTGTGCCTATCGTCAATCATCAGGCAGCAAGGGAACTGGCACTACAGGCATTTGGAAAAACAAAAAAAGCTGGTTAAGATAGCGCCATGCAAGAGAGGCTATTGTGATTAAACCCCTGCCCCTAGAACCCGGATCGACCATCGGCATCATGGCGCCATCCAGCCGCGTTGACCGCGGGGCGCTGAATAAAGCATGCAAATGGCTGGAGAATTACGGCTTCAAACTGAATGTTCATGAACAAACCTTTGCCGAAAATCACCAGTCTGCTGGCACGGTGAAGCAGAAACTGGATGCTTTCCATGAATTATGGGCCGACCCTGGCATCAAAGGCATTATGGTGGCACGTGGGGGCAATCGCGCGGGGCTGCTGCTTCCCGAACTGGATTACGCATTAATCTCCCGCAACCCGAAGCCGCTGATCGGGTACAGCGACACGACCGCCCTGCTTAACGGTATCTACAGGAAAACCGGACTGGTGACTTTCCACGGGCCGTCCATGACCAGTTTCGTCAACGGCACGGAAGAAAAGCATCTGGAGCTTGCCTTCTATCTGATGGCAGGTATGACCACCGAACTGCCCATGTGGGGCACACAGGTGATGAATACAGGCCAAGCGGAAGGCCGCCTTGTCGGCGGAAATTTAAGCCTGATCTCCAGCCTGATGGGCACGGTGTGGGAACCCGATTTTGAAGGCGCCATTCTGTTCCTGGAAGACGCCGCCGATCAGCTGTCCCGTTATGACCGCATGTTGATCCAGCTGCGCAACGCAGGGGTCTTCGATAAAATCAACGGCCTGATGCTGGGCGATTTCAGCATCGCCGAAGATAAAGGCGCCGTGCCGTTTGGTTTTTCAATGACTGATGTGCTGCAAGATATTCTTGGTTCAACCAAAATTCCCGTCGTGACCCATGCACCCTTCGGCCATGGCGTCAGCAATATCACACTGCCCATCGGCATCAATGCGATATTGGATGCCCAGTCCGGCCACCAGATCACTCTACATCTGACGGAACTGCCTATCCAGAAAGCCTGAAGGCCTTAATAAAAACAATTTCACTGCGTATACGAAGCCCATGTCCGCCACGCCTGTTGAAAACCCCATCCGTATCTTTATCCTGGCTTTAAGCAGCACGGCAGTTTTTTCGTTAATGAATATCTGCGTGAAACTGGCTTCGGAAACGCAATCCATCCCGCAGATCATGTTTTTCCGCAGTTTTCTGTCCCTGGTCCCGATCCTGTATCTGATGCTGCGCCTGAACGACCGGGCCGTGTTTCGCACCACCCGCATCCGCGGCCACATGAAACGCGCCTTTGCGGGGATTGGCGGCATGGGACTGGGTTTCCTTGGAATGTCGATGCTTCCGCTGGCGCAATCCACCGCCATCGGCTTTGCCACACCGTTGATCCTGACCGCCCTGTCCGTGCCGATGCTGAAGGAAAAAGTCGGCATCCATCGCTGGGGCGCCGTGATCGTCGGGCTTGGCAGCGTGCTGTTTATGCTCCAGCCATTTGGCGACACCACGCATCTGCTCGGTAATGTGGTCGCGCTGGCAGGCGCGTTCTGCGCCGCTTTTGCCGCGATCAATGTCCGCAGACTGGGCGTGACCGAACATGCGCTAACCATCGTGTTTTATTTCACCATCTTCGCCTCCGCCTTCGGATTTATCGTGATGATGGCGTTCTGGGAGCCTTTAAGCGGACGCAGCCTGCTGTATCTGCTGATGGCTGGGCTGACGGGCGGGATCGGCCAGGTATTGCTGACCACCACATATGCGCAGGCGCCAGCCGCCTATGTCAGCCCCTTCGCCTATCTCGGTATTGTATTCGCGACGCTGTCCGATATCGTGATCTGGCAGATTTATCCGGGCTGGCATACGATCCTGGGCAGCGCTGTCATCATTGCCTGCGGTCTTTATGTGATCTTCCGCGAGATGGTGCGGTATGGCCGCGTGCGCGTCCGCACCAACGCCTTTGACATTACCCCCGCCCAGCCGACATTGAAAGACCAGCTTGAACCGCTGGAATAACTGTGAGATAGAGTATTTCTGGTCCAACGGGAGCAATCATGACCTTCGTCGTCACCGATGTCTGCATCAAATGCAAATACACCGACTGTGTCGAGGTATGCCCGGTCGACTGTTTTTATGAAGGCGAAAACATGCTGGTCATCCATCCGGATGAGTGCATTGATTGCGGAGTCTGTGAACCCGAATGCCCGATTGAGGCGATCGTCCCGGACATGGATGCGCGCGGTGAAAAGTTTCTGGAAATGAATCGTGAATTTTCTGAAAAATGGCCGAACCTCACCCGGAAAAAGCCCGCTCCGCCCGATGCCGATGATTTTAAAGACGTTTCCAATAAATATCCGGCGATGTTCAGCGACAAGCCAGGAGAAGGCGATTAATAATCCACAATGTGAGCATTTTTTCCTAATCTATTGATTTATGGCATAAATTAGGCATCACAAAGATCAAAATTATGAAAAAATCGTAATTTTGATCTTGAATTTTTACCAAAATTTAACTATAGTCACTCAATCGCTTTGCAACATTACGGATCCTGGGCAGTCTTGTATCTGTCCTTCTTCTACGTTCTGTCCCACATGGCGAAACATAAAGCGTAAAGCATTATGTTATATACTGCTCTGGCCGAAGCCGACCATTGCGCCCATTCACACTAACCGGAAGAAGGGTATCTCTCCAAATGGCTCATAACGATAATGTCAATTTCACCACAGGTGATTATGTTGTTTACCCGGCCCATGGCGTTGGCCTGGTCGAAGGGATTGAAACCCAGACCATTTCAGGTATGGAAATCAAACTGTATGCCATTTCGTTCGAGCGCGACCGCATGCGCCTCAAGATTCCCGTTTTCAAGGCTGAGACGGCCGGCCTGCGCAAGCTGAGCACCGGCGACCGCCTGAAGGATGCCATCAAAACCCTGCAGGGCAAGGCCAAGATCCGCCGTACCATGTGGAGCCGCCGCGCCCAGGAGTACGAAACCAAGATCAACTCCGGTGACCCCGTCTCCATCGCCGAAGTCCTGCGCGACCTGAAGCGCAGCAACGACGATTCCGAACAATCCTACAGCGAACGCCAGATTTACCAGTCCGCCCTTCAGCGCCTGGCCCGCGAAGTCGCCGTGGTCGAAAGCATCACGGAAGTCCAGGCCACAGACAAGCTGGAAGGCATTCTCGGCAAGATCGCCGCGTAAGCTTTTTCAAGTGACCTCCATAATTCCCTGTCCCGGCGCAAGCCGGGATTTTTTTATGTTTGATAAACATTTGCACACCATCAACAATCCTGTACAATTAAGATGATTCTGGAATTCTCCAGTTCCCGCCTTGAAAAACAAGCTGTTCCAAGCCCGTGTGCACAACCACTGACCAGCGCTTTTCCGCTTTAGGCAATCCCTCCCGGATCTGGGCGATTCCGGCCATTCATGGCGCATGCGAACAATTGATGGCATTGCACGATACGCTTTTACCGCGCATCCGCCCCGGCGACCGCATCGTATATATGGGCAATTACACAGGATATGGCGATGCGGCGCGGGAAACGGTTGACGAGCTCCTGACCTTCCGGCGCATGGCATTGTCTATTCCCGGCGTTCACCCCAGCGATATTGTTTATCTGCGCGGTCTTCAGGAAGAACTCTGGCAGCGTCTGCTTGAACTGCAATATGTGCAAAACCCAACCCAGACTTTAAGCTGGATGATTGAAAACGGCCTTGGCGCTACTCTGGTCAGCTATGGCATGAATCTGCGCGAAGGCTTGTCCGCCTGTAGCGAAGGCATTATGGGCATGGTGCGCTGGATCGGCCGTGTGCGCGAATCCATCCGCCGTCATCCGGGCCATGAATTGTTCGCAAGCCACCAGCGCCGTGCCGCTTATACAGAAACCGGTCTGGAAACACCGTTATTATTTGTCCATGCCGGTCTGGATCCAAATCGCAGCCTTGAAGAACAGGATAGCCATTTATGGTGGGCCGGCGATCGCTTTGGTAAAATTACACAGGCCTATCAGCCCTTCGCTAAGGTTATTCGCGGCTTCGATCCTGGTCACGGGGGTATGCATTTAAACTGTGTTACAGCTACGGTCGATAATGGCTGCGGCTTCGGCGGCCCCTTGGCCTGCGCGGGTTTCGACCATAAAGCGGCTTTATTTGACCTTATAGAAGTCTGAAAGGCTTCACAGCGCCGCCATAATTCACTTTCACACTTAAATAGATGGAATCACATCCTTTTCAGGAACAAGTGATCCAGCCGCACTGTTTGTACGTAGATACATATGTCAGAGGCACTTTCAGGCCAGACAGAAAGAGACTTTAAAATGGCTCATATCGACGACATGGAAACACAACGCGCCAACATGGGGTACATCCGGTCCTCCATGAACGAACCGATGCTGGAGCGCGAACACGAACTGGATCTGGCACGCCGCTGGAGAGACAAACAGGATCAGAAAGCTCTGCATGAGCTGATCCGCTCTTATACGCGTCTGGTTGTCGCCATGGCATCCCGCTTCCGTAATTACGGACTGCCTATGGGGGATTTGATCCAGGAAGGCAATATCGGCCTGATGCAGGCAGCGCAGCGTTTCGAACCGGAACGTGAAGTGCGCTTTTCGACCTACGCATCCTGGTGGATCCGCTCGGCGATACAGGATTATGTTTTGCGCAATTGGTCGATCGTCCGTACCGGCACGACCGCCGCGCAGAAATCGTTATTCTTTAACCTCCGCCGCCTGCGCTCACGAATCGAAGGGCAACAGGAGGGTGCGCTGAACGATGAAGGCCGCCAGAAAATCGCGACCGAGCTGAACGTGCACATGCATGAAGTGCGGGATATGGAAGCCCGCCTGTCCGGCGGCGACAAATCCCTGAATGCCACGGTCAGCGAACGAAGTGATGACGAATGGCAAAATTTCCTGGCCGACGATCGCGCCAACCCGGAAGACATCGTGATCGGCATGAAGGATTCCCAGACCCGTTCGCAATGGCTGAGCGAAGCCTTGGGCGAATTGACGGACCGGGAACAAAAAATCATCCGTGACCGCCATCTGGGTTACGAAACCGTCACACTGGAAGAATTGGGCCAGCAACTGGGCGTTAGTAAAGAACGCGTGCGCCAGCTGGAACAACGCGCGATGGATAAGCTGAAGACTTCGCTAAGCCGCCACGCGGGTGTTGAGCAGTCGCTGTTTCTGGAAGGTTAAACGTATAAATATTTCTGTCATCGCGGAGCGGAGGGATCATGGATCCCTCCGCTCCGCTGCGGGATGACAATAAAATTACTCTACCACCAGCTTATACTGCCGCCCAACCGTCACCGTTCCATCTTTCAACCCGTTCAAAGCCTGAAATCGCTCTGTTGTTGCTGTCTTTAACACGCTGCGCCCTGAGATGGATGTTGCATTATCCCCATCCTTCGCCGTGACAATTTCTACACGATAAGGATGGATCGTCTGTCGTTCGGCATCTGACATCGGTCGCAGGCTGTATGTCATCTGCTTCAGATCGTCTACCAGCTTCGCAGGCGCGTCTTTCGGCATGGCGATCTGGAACCGGAAGAATTTATCCGCGGCCCATGGCACGGCGATCAGGCGGATTTTCATGTCGCGGCCATTCACCTTGCTGTCGAACGCGACCGACGCCGCCTGTTTCCCGCCGATCACCAGCGTTTCCGGCGTGCCGGCCTTTTCACCGTTCAGCCAGTCACGGGTCAGATAGGTCATGGGATCCGCGCCCTTGGTATTGGGCGCGCCGTCAAATACCGCCACGCTGCCATCCGGCCCGCGTGCCACCACCTCATGCAATGTGTTGGCCAACGTGAATCCGTTCGGCACGGTAAAGGCAAGGTTCAAGCCGGGATGGTAGAAGCTGTTATCCCTGACCAGCCCCTGCTCCGGGCTGTCGCCGTAAATCAACCCATTGATCTGGGTCAAATAGGTATCGACGCCTTGCGCTGCCGCGCCGTTTGAGTATTTCGCCGCCTCTGCCGCCGCATTGGCAACTCGGTCTTCCGTTTGCGGATGGGTGGAGAAAAAGTCGAACTCACCTTTATTGGCAACCCCGGCCAGTTGCGAATCCAGCTTTTCCGAACGGCCCATATCCTCAAGGAAACGCGCCATAGCCTGTGGATCGTATCCCGCCTTCGCCAGATACCGGACGCCCAGCATATCCGCCTCCATTTCCTGGTCGCGGGAATATTTCATCGTATAAAGCTGCGACCCCAGCCCCAGCGCCTGGGACGCGTCTGAACTGTCCAGCGCCATGGCCAGCGCCGCCGCGCCGATGGAGGTCAGCACGCCGCGGGAATAACGTTCCGCCGAATGCCGCGCGGCGATGTGCCCCGCCTCATGCGCCAGCACCCCGGCCAGTTCCGCTTCGGAATTCACAAGCGCCAGCAAGCCGCGCGTGACATAGATATACCCGCCCGGTAGCGCGAAAGCATTGATATCCGGCGTATCCAACACATAGAATTTGTATTGAACGTCTTTGCGTTCTGTATTCTTAACGACTCGCGCACCGACGCTGTTCACATAGGCCTGCAGCGGCGTGCCTTCGTATTTTTCGCCATAGGTGCGGATAATCTTCTCATGCTCCTGCCCACCTGTGGCGAGTTCGCTTTCCGGCGACATCAGGGCGGTGAACTGCTTTTCGCCTGTGGCGGGATTGACCGAACAGGCCGAAAGGATGACCAGCGTTAACAAGGCCTTGCCAAACGCCACAAATTTTAGTCTGGTATTTTCCATGATAAGACACTTTTACCTGATAATAGCGCTGACGTTTTATAGCACATTTGCGTTTGCCGCCGAAACCCTTCCCGCGCCCGATGTCATCACCCCGCCCAAGGCGGATTTCGCCGAATTGCGCTTGATCAACACCGTGACGATCCGCCGCGTCATCGATCCGCTACGGCTTGAACTGACGGATGGGCAGATGCTGCAGCTTTCAGGTATCGACATCCCCGAGATGAACGCGCAGGAACCTGGCGATGTCGCCGTTGCCGTCTCGGTGTTTCTGAAAGACATGCTGGAGAACAAACAGGTTCATTTGTACCAGACCAAGGACGCCGACACCGGCCGCCAGAACCGGATGGGATATCAGCTGGCGCAACTGGAGAAAAAAGACGGCGATGTCTGGGTCCAGGGCATCCTGCTCGCCAACGGCCTCGCCCGCATCTGGCCTTCCGCCCGTAACCCGGAAATGGCAAAACAGATGCTGGCTATTGAAACCGAGGCGCGGGAAAAGAAGCGCGGGCTGTGGGCCGATCCAAAATACGCCCTCCTCACCCCCGAAACCGCCGGTCAGTCTCTGCACAGTATGGCTATAGTGGAAGGCACCATTCGCGCAGTCGGCGCATCGAATAATAAAACTTACCTGAATTTCGGCCCCGACTGGCACACGGATTTCACCATTGGGATCACACCGGATATTAGACGGAAACTGATGGCTGCCAGCAGCAACCCGCAGGACCTCGCCAATCGCAAGGTGCGGGTGCATGGATGGGTGGAAGATTATAACGGGCCGTATATTGAATTGGTTGATCCGGCTTGGATGGAAATTTTGCCGAAGCAGTAATATTGATTTTACAGCAGGCGATTATATGGGACCCTGCCTAAACAGCTCTGTCATCTCAGCTTTTAAAATATCCTTCTGCTTTGTCAATTCATCTACTGACAAGCATTCACCTAAACGGCCCAACTCTTCCATCCTGACATTAACCCAGTCCGCTTCATCCTGATGCGTCCGTAATTGCGCAGGCCCCAAGATACTATCAAAATCCTTAAACCCTATTCCTTCAACCGTACCATATTTGGCCCTTGTTTCCGGCAGGTTGCATACATAGCTCCATTCATTGTCGCTCAGCGTATGCCTCTCAGGAATATCCTTCGGGCCAAATCCGCAATGAAACGCAGGCATGGCCAGGACAGACAGGTTTACAGGGTTTTTATGCTTCAAAATCCGGGCAATGCTTTCTTCCCATATAAGGCAGCCGCGCGCAAGACCCGCGACATGGGCATTGCCGCATTGCTGTATAATGATACGTGCGCCACAATCATTAAAAAACGGAATGATCGATTGCGATATAAGCCGGTTGCGGACAAACATGCCCTTGGCATGCTTCGCATCAATGCGTCCCGCCTTTTGCCCGGTGATCTCCTGGACGGCAGGGTCGTCCATATCCAAGTCACGGCTGAATATATTCCGCGCCGCATCGTTAAACCGGGCCGGGATTTGATGCCTTAAAAGGAAATGAAGCCATGTCGCTTTACTATGATATGATTCTTCATATTCCAAAAACCCCAACATTGTTTTGATCGACAGAACACCTGCCTTGTCATTCGCCTTTAACCAAACAGGCGTCAGTTTATCCGCTTCACCCCAACGAATGTCCCTATATTTCTGTTCAAGCAGATTGTGCGGCTGTTCAATACAAACGCCCACACTTTCACGTCGTTTCACCATCTCTGTAAACAGGATGTGATGGAGTGTATGCGATACAAATTCATGATTTTCACCTGCCAGCACAACCAACGGCACATCACGCATCCCCTCACGGTCCAGTGCCGCACGTCGCGCCAATGCCGCCTGCGCGCAAAACCCCGCGCACTTCTCAGGATAGCAACGGCTTCATCATCTATGTTTGTGTTAAGGATAGGTTTTGAGGTTCATATTTATTTATTCTTTAAAAAAGGCCTATTCTGGACAATGATTTATATTATGTCAATAATTTTTCACTAACTAAAAAAAATAATAAGAATATTATGTTTTTTTAACAAATAACCTCAAAAAATATTGGACATAAATTTTATTAAATGATATGGAAAGACTTCGTTTGTTAGCAACAAGGAGACAAAATATGAGACGCGAATTACAGGATACACAACAGGCTTTTCTTAAAGAAGCTTTGGAAACTGCATTAAAAGACGCTCGTGGTTTAGGAATGGATCGTGGCGGAATATTCGGCACAAGTGCTGGTTGGGAAAATAAAGCAAAAATTATGCAGGGTGTTAGAATTGGCAGCTTTATAACCATGACCGATGACGGCAAAGCTTTTTGGGTAGATATCAGTGGAAATACAGCTGAATCTCATAAAGCAAATGAGGCTGGAGAGTTTCCACCCCAAAGTATCCCTGCCTTGCTTAAAAAAGCAGGCTTCGATCTGAGCGGTGTCCAATTGGTCAATGGCGGAAACATCGGTCATGCCTCGGCCGCAGGCTGGCAGCTTACAGCCATGACCTGGAAAATTGATTTGGCCAGCTTGCCTGCCGCAGTCAAGCAAAAGCTTGACACCCCAAAACCCGTTAAAGCTCCGGCTCCAACGCCAGTTTGAATATAACTAAAATCATCCTGAGCGCAGATTTTATGTGTTCAGGATGATTACATTATGAATATATGGCAGGTTAAGTTTCTTGCCCGCACTGCAAAAAAATGCCACGAATATCCTTCTAACCGGAGGAATTCATGAGCTTTAAGACCATCAGCGATATCGACGTCAAAAACAAAACCGTGCTGCTGCGCGCCGACCTGAACGTGCCCGCGAAGGATGGCAAGGTGACGGATACGACGCGGATTGACCGGCTGAAACCCACCGTCGATGCGCTGGTCAAGGGTGGCGCGAAGATCGTGGTTCTGTCCCATTTCGGGCGTCCGAAAGGCGGGCCGAGCGATGAATTCTCCATGAAATTCCTGACCCCTGCCCTGGAAAAATCCTGGGGGCATACAGTGGCTTTCGCCGAAGATTGCATTGGCGCGAAGGCGCAGGATGCGGTGAAGAAACTCCAGCCCGGCCAGATCGTCCTGCTGGAAAACCTGCGCTTCCATAAAGGCGAGGAAGCGAATGATGCGGCGTTCGTTGCCGAACTCGCGAAGCTGGGTGACATCTATGTGAACGATGCCTTCTCCGCCGCGCATCGCGCCCATGCTTCGACCGAAGGCCTCGCACATAAAATGCCTACCGCCGCGGGTCTATTGATGGAGGAAGAACTGAATGCCCTGTCCGCCGCGCTTGATAATCCGCAGAAACCTGTGATGGCCATTGTCGGCGGTGCGAAAATTTCCACCAAGCTGAGCGTGCTCGATAATCTGGTGCGTAAAGTGGATGTGTTGTTTTTGGGTGGCGGCATGGCGAACACGTTTATGCATGCGCAAGGCATTGAAGTCGGAAAATCCCTGTGTGAAAAAGACATGGCGGACGAAGCGCGCAAGATCATGAAAACCGCGAAAGACAACAAATGCGAGATCATGCTGCCCACCGATCGTGTCATCGTCGACAAATTCGGCAAAGATGCACCGAATGAAGTGGTGGCCGCCGACAAGATGCCTGCCGACCGCGAAGCCGTCGATATCGGCCCGGGCACGGTGAAGGCGCTGGAAGAAAAGCTCGCCACCTGTAAAACCGTTCTGTGGAACGGCCCGCTCGGTGTGTTCGAGGTGACGCCCTTCGATAAAGGCACCAATGAAGCGGCGAAAACAGTCGCAAAACTGACTAAAGCCGGCAAGCTGATCAGCGTCGCTGGCGGCGGTGATACGGTTTCCGCGCTGGAACATGCAGGCTGCATTGATGGATTCACCTATGTCTCCACCGCCGGCGGCGCCTTCCTAGAATGGATGGAAGGCAAGGAACTGCCGGGTGTCGCGGCGCTGATGACAGCGAAGAAGGCGGCGTAATCGTAAACCCCTCTTTACTGTCATCCCGCAGCGTAGCGGAGGGATCCGCACAGGCAAAGGCATCGCCATGCATAATTACTATGTGTACATGATGTCCAACTGGACAAATAATGTCTTGTACACTGGCATGACGAATAACCTTGAACAGCGCGTTGCTCAGCACCACCAGAAATTAATCCCGGGGTTCACTAAAAAATACAATGTGGTTAAACTTGTATATTACGAGCATTGTCATGATGTGAACGCGGCCATTGTCAGGGAAAAAGAAATCAAAGATTGGCGGCGGGAATTGAAGAATGCGCTTGTGGAAAGCATGAATCCGGACTGGAGAGATTTGTTATGTGGATAGTGTGAGGATCCCTCCGCTTCGCTGCGGGATGACAATTTTAAAAATGGGAAAACAAAAAAATCCCCCTTTGCAGGGGGATTAAGGTTTGTGATTGCCGTACCAAAAAACTCAGTGAAGATCTTTCCTCCGTGCCAGAACCAGGCGCGCCGATTCAGGGCGCACGCGGTCGAAATACATCAGCGCGGATAAAAGATCGTTGTGGTTGACCAGCCGTTCGCTGGACCGCATTTTGTGGGTCAACAGATAGATGGTCGAAAAATCGCCCTTCTGCATGCTGTAGGCGCGGCACAAAATCGCCAGCTTGCGCCCGCCCTGCTGTTTCAGAACACCGTGAACCTGCCGTGCGGAGATTCCGGTATAGACGGAGAACATGGCGATAAAATTCCGGATATAGCCTTTTTTCAAGGCATCCATCATCGCCGTCATGTTCAACTGGCCTGTTTCCTGGCTGCGACGTGCCAGCGCCAGCATATCGTCCGCCGGCATATATTCGCGTTCGCTGGGCGAATACTGCGTTCTTTCGACATGGGCATCGACGAAGTCCAGGATGATTTCGTCGGTTGCCTTTTCAACATCCGCAGGAATACCGCCGTAAAACGCCTTGATGTAATCCTTCAACTCGCGGCCAACATGCGTATACAGCCTGCGCGCCAAAGTCGGCGGCATTTCTTCCCGCATCAGCAACGGTTTCGCCAGCTCCGGCGAAACTTCGGCAAGACCGCTCAACACTTCCATCGCGTAGGAGGTCAGCTTCACCCGTTCATTCTGCGTCAGGGCCAAAGCCGTCCCCGCCTCTTTCGTGCCCGCGAGCACATCGATAATCGGGTCACTGAGATTTTCGCGCTTCGCAATCGCCTGCCAGTATGCCGGGCCTTGCGACTTCACAATATATATAAGGTCGAGGTCACTCAAAACCGGGCTGTGTTCCAGGATCGGGCTGGCAATCTTGATCTCGTCATTCACCATATGCAGGATCAGGCGCAGCGGCACACGGTCCATTTTGGAGAGCCGCTCGGCCAGAACCTGCCGCAGATCCGTTTCCGCCTGACGCACCAGTGCGATCAGCACGTCGGCAACCAGCTCCTGCTCGCGCTCGGACAGACCGTGCTCCAGCAGATTGGCCATCACGCCTGACAATTCCATACGCGCTTCCGGCTGATTGTCCCGTGCCAGGCCATAGAGCCTGTGGCTGTCATACAGCCGGACGATCAGCGACGCGATATGCGGCGATTTTTCAAAAAGTCCTAAATCCATAACCTAACTCCGCCAAAACGCCAGATTTTAATACGGCCCGGGAGGACCGTAAAACCCTCTAAAACCCGCCTTCTGACTTATTTCGAAGAGAAACGGTTGGTTCCGTTCCTTGTCACACACACTCACAGTTTTACGCCCCAAATATTAGCATTTGGTTAAAAGTGGATAAAAAGCCGTGGACATGGCGGATTTCCGCGGTTTTTGGAACAAAACATCACTTTAGGGGCCAAGCGGTGGAAAGGAATTCTTAAGCCTTCACTGATATGATAATATCTAGTGGGTCATCGGGTTTCAAACTAAAGGGTCAAATCATGGTCAGTCCTGTCAACGGCGCAGGGTCGCAAGTTTCCGCACT
>JBGAQU010000049.1:0-19977 GCA_044220535.1 Alphaproteobacteria bacterium
TTACAGCGCAGGATCGTGTGCAGGCCCGTGAACGGTTTGAAGCGATCCAGAAATTTTCCAAAGTTCTGTCCGCCAGCTACGATATCCGCGCGGCAGCCGTTGAAAACACGCCCGAGCTGACCGAGGCAGGGCAGGTTATGCTGACCACGCCGGTCGAGGTTAAGGTGGATGCTTTGGACGATCTGGATTTCTACAATTTTGTCTATCTGATCCAGAATGCTTTCCCGGGATATGGTGGTATTACATCCCTGGATGTTACCCGGGTTAAGGAGCTGGATGATGTCACTTTAAGGCAGATTGGCAGCCGCAATCCCGCACCGATGGTGATGGGGCAAATCAGGTTCACATGGAAAACCATCGTGCCGCAAAAACAACTGGCGGGCGCTACGCCGGGGGCAGGTATGTGATGAAACATCATTCCGGTCAAAAAATGAAATTCGTTCTCCTATGCTCCGCATTCATTCTGATGTCCGTTGCCGCCAACGCGCAGGAACCTGTAAAGGCAATCCCCGTGCCCGCGTCGTCTGAAGCGCCGATACTCAGCCAGCCTGCCGCAGTGCCCGGCGCAGACAGCAGCCAATCCCAAGGCATGGAAGGTCAGTGGGATGCGAATTCTGCCAGCGCTCTGGATAGATCTTTAAGGGCGCATATTGCCACGGCACCGCCTTCGGTAAAACCAGAGGATCTGAAAACGCTTTTGTTCACGGCCTGGCAGTATGCCTTGCTTCTTGAAGCTAAAACCTATATCTCCACGCGTCCGCCTTCAGCCAGCGAGCTTAACGGTAACGGGCAAACTCCAACCGGTCCTCGTGAAATAAGCCTGGGCGGTATTTCTTTCGTCAGCACTAAAAGCTGGACCGTATGGCTGAACAGCCAGCGCATCAAACCGGACGCCATTCCAAAAGAGGTTATGGATATCAAGGTCAGCGAAGATCATGTCGATCTGAAATGGTTTGATGCATCGACCAACCTGATTTTCCCGATCCGGTTACGCCCGCACCAGCGGTTTAATCTGGACGACCGTATCTTCCTGCCCGGTACGGGGACCTGATCGTTATGCAGTCTCCCGCTTCCCCTTTCCTGGACTTCAGGGATGTTTCCATTCGTTACGGAAAATAACAGGTTGTGTTCAATGTGTCCATGTCGGTTTCCAAAGGGTCGACGTTCGGCCTGATGGGGTTGAACGGGGCAGGGAAGACGACCCTGATCAAGGCCTTGCTGGGTTTGCGTGAAATGGAGTCGGGTGAAATCCTGCTTGATGGTAAGGACAGCAGTATCGCCGCCACGCGCCAGGATCTGGCCTATCTGCCGGAACGGTTTGATCCGCCCTGGTTCCTGAAATGTGATGAATTCATTCGTTTTTCCATGAATCTTTATGGCCAGGCATTCAATCGTGACGCCATGGAAAACATGGCCGTGCGCCTGAAACTCGATCCCAAAGTACTTGGCAACCGCATGAGCACCTATTCCAAAGGTATGCGCCAAAAGGCCGGGTTGATGGCCACCGTTCTGACGGGCTGTAACTTGCTGGTTCTGGATGAGCCGATGAGCGGCCTGGATCCCAGCGCGCGCGCCGCGGTAAAGGATGTGCTGATCGATATGAAAGCGCAGGGGCGCACGATCTTTTTCAGTTCCCATATATTGGGTGATATGGACGAAATCTGTGATTCCGTATCCATCATCAACCAGGGTAAGAAAATATTCGACGGAACTCCGGCGGGTGTAAAGGCGCAGGGTGGCAGCGACAGTCTGGAGCGGGCGTTCCTTGCTCTTATTGAAACTGACCGGCCTCTTTACGACGCTGTCTGATTGCAATCTTTTTGGCAGTTAAGGGATTCACTTGCATTCCGAATTCTGCTAAATTCTTAATAGCTATAGACCTCCGTCTTTCAAAAGCTCAATACAAGGATTGAATAACATGGTGTCGGACGATAAAGACCGCGACATTTCAGGCCGTAAGGACAAACTGGAGATCCAGGCGGATCAATTGAACGATGACCTGTCTTACGACAGTGATGCCGCTTCCGATATTGAGCAAGAGCTTGAGCGTGCCTTGGCTGACAGTGAAGAAGGCGAGGCAACGGAAGAAATTGATTTTAACGTGACGAAAGAAAAGAAACCCGGTTCGGTGGGTAAGTTTATCGCGCCTGTTCTGGTCCTGGCTATTGCCGCCGGTGCTGCCGGATATATCGTCATGCATCCTGAGATTATCAATCGCGAAAGCTGGGGGTTGTCCGCTCCGCTTGCATCTGGAGCTGCACCCGCACCCGCGGAATCCGGTGATATTAAACTTGCGCAGGCCGACTTATCTGAAGCATTGCCTCAGCCAACTGCCACGCAGAATGAGGTTGCGCCTGCATCCGGCGCCGCGGAAGCGACGCCCCCGGTTGATCCGATCGCTCCTGTGTCGTCCGCGGCCGAAGAGTCTTCGGCTGCTCCGGCTCCTGATGCCGCTGCTCAG
The DNA here is from genome assembly GCA_044220535.1 of Alphaproteobacteria bacterium. Classification (GTDB taxonomy): domain Bacteria; phylum Pseudomonadota; class Alphaproteobacteria; order Micavibrionales; family Micavibrionaceae; genus JBDHTS01. The sequence continues at coordinate 2,462 of JBGAQU010000049.1, forward strand.
CAGGCGTCTCCTGCGGAAACGCCCCATACTGATGCGGCCGCTGCGATCCCTTCGGCGGCTGCGCCTGTTGCTGAAGCTTCGGTCGTGCCTCCTGCATCTGAATCGCCGGTTGTGGCAACGCCTTCGGCGCCTGCAACCGAACCTGAAAAAACTGCTGCTGCCGCCACAGAGCCTACCAAAGGTGAAATCAAGCTTGTGCAGGCCGAAACACCTGCTGCGCCGCCTGCCTTATCCGCTCCTCCTGATGCTTCGGCCAAGCTTGCGGCGCCTGTGGCTGATGCCGCGCCCCCCGATCCTGGCAAGCTGAAGGATGTTACGCCGCCGCCTATTTCTCCGACGCGGGGCGCGAAAACGGATGCATCTTCTCCGCCACCCATTGTGCCGCCTGTGGCTGAAAGGCCTGTCAAGGCTTCGGATGCTTATTACGATTCCAGTGCCGGGATTCCTTCGGGTAAGGTCGGTGCGACCGCGGGGCCGCGCAAGGTTGATCCTAATATCGAGCCCGGTCAAAAATTTGTTGTTGTCAGCGGCGTGCGGAACGCCAATGATTCCGAGTCCATGATCGTTGCCGCCGGGCGCGCCCTGAAGCTGGGCCGCTATGATGCCGCGCTTGATATGTACGATACGCTGTATGCGAAAAACAAACGTGACCCGCGTATTCTGATGGGGCGTGCCGTTGCCCAGCAAAATCTTGGCAAAGATGACGCCGCTATCAGCAGTTATCGCGAATTGCTGGATCTTGATCCGGACGCTACCGATGCGCTCGCCAACATGCTGGGTCTTTTGAAAAAGCAGGAACCCGCGACCGCCCTGCAGCGCATGATGGATATGGCGAAACGTTATCCGACGAATGCCGGTCTTGCCGCACAAATCGGTATCGCACAGGGTGAAATGGGTAATTATGCCGAAGCCGTTCGTTACCTGAACATGGCTGCGACACTGGATCCGTCAAACCCGCAGCATCCTTTCAACATGGCCGTCTTGGCGGATCGTCAGGGTGATACTGCGAACGCCATCAAGTTTTATGAGCAGGCCCTTCAGGCTAACGCTATAAACGGGGATCATTCGTCCGTTCCCAAGGAAGTCATCTACGACCGGCTGTCCACCTTGCGCGGACAGTAGGCGGACAGCGCCATCCTGATGGATACGATATTCTGGATCGGGCTTGTTTTCGCGGCTTGCCTCGGGCTGGTCTTTGGCAGCTTTGCGACGGCGATGGCCAGCCGTATCCCTGAAGGCGTTTCATGGAGCTTTTATAAAAAAAACAACGGGCAAGGGGATGGCGTCGCCATGTCCCGGTCCGCCTGTCCGCATTGTGGCCGGGTTTTGAGCGCCATCGATTTGGTCCCGCTGTTTTCATGGATATGCCTGGGCGGACGCTGCCGCACGTGCCGTGCGCCGATCGGATGGTCTTATCCGTTAACCGAGGCTTTGGCGAGTGTCGCATGTATCGGCGTATTTCTTGTTTATGGCCTGACCGCCGCCTCACTTGGGATTATGCTGGCGGTTCCGTTTCTGGTTGCGTTGCTTGTGATCGATCTGCGTCATTTCCTCCTGCCGGACAGCCTGAATCTTATACTCAGTATATTAGGGTTTGTTTTGCTGTTGACGGGATATACGCCATGGCTATTGGATGGTGCATTGCCATCAAAACTGATTCAGGGTTTGGCGGGCGCCGCGATTTTTTCAGTTTCATCATGGCTGATCGGGGCCGCCATGAAAAAAATCCTGAAAAAAGAAGCGTTGGGATTCGGGGACGTTAAATTTTTTGCCGTCGCCGGACTATGGCTGGGGCCAGGGGCCTTGCCGTTGTTCCTTATGTTTTCCGGCGTTTTTGGCGTTATAATTGGAAGTGTTTACCGAATATTAACGAAAGAAACGTATTTTCCATTTGGTCCTGCATTGATTGTGGCGTTCTATGGGCTTATTCTGTTTTCTGAGACGTTCCGTCATGTCTTTCCTTCTCTTTATGGGTTATCCTGACCCTCCTGTTTACCTTCCGTTTTCTTTTTTGCGTTACAACTAGATAACGATCCTTTTGGAGGCCCGCCTTGGACATTACACAGCTTCTGGCTTTTTCGATGCAAAACAACGCATCGGACCTGCATTTAAGCCCGCTGAATCAGCCCATTATCCGGGCCAGCGGTGATTTGAAGCGCATCAAGACAGATCCACTGTCCAGTGAGGACATCCGCGCCATGATCTATTCGGTCATGACGGAAGACCAGCGCGCCGATTTTGAACGGGAGATGGAGCTTGACTTCGCTATTGCTTTCGGCGACAAGGCCCGTTTCCGCGTGAACGCCTTTACCACCCGTACCGGCACATCGGCTGTGTTCCGGACGATTCCATCCTTGATCCCGACTATGGAAGAGCTTGAACTTCCGCCTGTTATGCGCCGCTTTGCCGAGCTTGAAAAAGGCCTGGTGCTGGTGACGGGTCCGACCGGCTCGGGTAAGTCGACAACGCTGGCCTCGATGATCAATTATATCAACGAACATGAAGCGCAAAACATCATCACCATCGAAGATCCGGTCGAATTCTTTCACAGTTCGAAGAAAAGCCTGATCCGCCACCGCGAGGTCGGGGTTGATACCAAATCCTTCGCCCGTGCCTTGCGCAGTTCGCTGCGGGAAGATCCGGATGTGATTCTGGTGGGTGAGATGCGGGACTATGAAACCATCGCCCTTGCATTGACGGCCGCCGAAACGGGCCACCTTGTGTTTGGAACCCTTCACTCCAACAGCGCTGCCAAGACCGTTGACCGTATTATTGACGTGTTCCCGACAGGCGATAAGGAAATGGTGCGCGCCATGCTGGCCAGTTCGCTGCAAGGTGTTGTCGCGCAGACGCTGCTTAAAAAAGTCGGCGGCGGTCGTGTCGGCGCGTTTGAAATTCTGGTCGGCACCAATGCCGTCCGTAACCTGATCCGCGAAAACCAGGTTGCGCAGCTTTATTCCATGATTCAGACCGGTTCGCGCTATGGCATGATCACGCTCGAAGATTCCGTGAATGGCCTTGTGGAGCAAGGCACTATTGACAAAGAAGAAGCGCGCCGCGCCCTGATGCGTGCCACCGATGAAGAAGGCGGTGGCAGTGAAGGCGTTGCCTCTGCGGCTCTGGGTGGCGGCAAGATGGCCGGTAAAAATATGAAGGAAAAAGACAAGGAAAAGATCGCGCGCATTGCAGCCGCAGCTGCCGCGACCGATAAATCCGGTGATGATGAGGGATATGCGTTTTGAGTGCTCCTGCTGTTCTTGAATATCTGAATGCAATGAATGTCAGAAAAGCGAGTGACCTTTATCTGACAGTCGGCTTCCCACCTGCGATCCGTACAGAAGGTATCGTGGAGAAGATTCGCGAACAACCGATGACGGTCGATGAGGTCAATGAAATCCTGTCCGCAATCCTGACCAACAGGCAGAGACGGGAATTTGAAACATCGCTTGAGCTGAATACATCCCTTGACGTCGGGCGGTTTGGCCGCTTCCGTGTCAACTGTTTGCGGCAACGTCAGTTTCCGGCACTGGTTATCCGGCGTATTATTTCCACGATCCCGAGTTTCAGCGATCTGAACCTGCCTGCGGCGCTGGAAAAGCTGGCGATAGAGAAAAGGGGCTTTATTCTTGTTACCGGCATGACCGGTTCGGGCAAGTCCACGACGCTGGCCGCGATGATCGACCATCGCAACCGTACCGAATACGGACATATCATTACAATTGAAGATCCGATCGAATATTTTCACGAGCATCGCCAGTCCATTATCACGCAGCGTGAAGTGGGCGTTGATACGGAATCCTATGCGCTGGCCCTGAAAAACTCCCTGCGCCAGCGTCCGGACGTAATTTTGGTGGGTGAGATTCGCGACCGGGAAGTTATGGAGCAGGCATTAACCGCTGCGGAAACGGGGCATTTGTGCCTTGCGACACTGCATACCACCAATGCCTATCAATCCATCGAGCGGATCGTAAACTTCTTCCCTGAGGATCAGCAGCATCAGATTCGCCTGAATCTCAGCATGAACCTTAAGGCCATCGTTTCACAGCGTCTGGTGCCAAGCAAAGAGGGCGGGCTGACCATTGCGGTTGAGATTCTTCTGAATCAGGGGCTTGTGCGTGAATTGATCCTTAAAGGTGAGATCAACAAGATTCGTGATGTTATGGAACAGAATGTGCAGATGGGTATGTGCACCTTCGACCAATCTTTCCTCAATATGTATAAAAGCGGCCTGATCGATGAAGAAACGGCGATTTCCAACGCCGATCAGCCGGGCGATATGCGTATCCGTATCCAGCAGGTGAAGCTAGGCGGCAAGGAAGGGCGTCAGGCTTTATCCGGTCTGGATACATCAAGACTGAAAGTTTCGGATTAGTTCCATCTGTCCTTTTTTTGCCTTTTTCATCCATCTTTCATGTGATATATCTGTTATGTACACTGAGTCGTATTCACGGCTCGGATTCTTAACCCCTCTCAGGGATTTTTTCATAGCCATGGCCGTTTTTATGAATCGGATTCGCAGTTTTGTGCAGGTTTCCATGCTCGCCGTCGGCGTCATGGTGTCGGTGCCTTTGTTGACAGGATGTGACCTGACAGAAAATCACCTGAAAATGGACCGTGAAGGGTTCAAGGAAATGCAGGATTACCGCGACGGCTTGGCTGCGCGGCAACCGGCAGGGAAGGATGCTTCCAAAAAAGGCATTCCTGATCTTCAGCAATATGTGGCGATGCCGTCCGACAATATGAAGGCGATGCCTTTGGTTTCCATTTCGGTCAACCAGACGGTTCCATTGCGCGATGCGTTGTATGAATTGGCGCAACAGGCGGGTTACGATATTGAGTTGGATCCGCGAATCACGGGCTCCATTATTTTTTCCGCGAAGGACAAGCCGTTTGATGAAGTGGTCGACCGGATCGCCGACATTGCCAGCCTGCGTTACAAATTCGGTGACCGCAGCCTGCGCATCGAACTGGATTCGCCTTACCAGAAAATCTACAAGATCGACTACTTGGCCTATATCCGCAAAAACAAGAGCACCATTCATAACGATATCTCCGTCGTGAGCGGTGGCGGCGCCAGCACTGGTTCCGGTTATCAGATGGATGCCGAAAGCGAAGCCGATTTCTGGGGCGAGCTGTCGGGTAACCTTCAGCAGATCCTGGGTGTAGCTGAAACGGTCAGCGCCCTGAAAACCAAAGTCGACCCGACGATTACGGCCGTGAACAACAATCCCGCGCCCGTCCAGCAAGTGAATGGCGGCGGTGCAGGCGGCCCTCCGGCTGTCGGTGGAACGGGTACGACGATTGATCCGAAAGCGGGCGAAAAAGCAGCCGCCGGCGCTGCAAACGGTCAGGCTGCGAATGCGCAAGGCGGAGGGGCTGGCGGTACGGCCGCACCGGCGCCGCAGACAACGGCGCCCCAGGCAACGTTGCAGGTCAATTCCCTGCCAACCGATCCGAACGCATCGGCTGATCCCAGTGCGGAAAAGCGTGACGATGAAAAGGCCAGCTTCTCTCTCAATAAACAGGCCGGCATGATTTCGGTGTTCGCGTCTGAGCGTCAGCATGCGAAAATCCAGCACTATCTGGAGATGCTGAAACAATCGGTCACGACCCAGGTGCTGATTGAGGCGAAGGTGATGGAAGTCAGCCTGAGCGACGAGTTCTCGCAAGGCATTGACTGGAACGTGCTTGATCGTCTGGGCGGCGAGCTGAACTTTGGACTTGATTCTTCTGCCGGCACGCTTGTCCGGTCTGTCCTGGATCCGACGCCTAACCCAACGACGAACTTCAGGATCAATTATATCGGCAACGATGCAACGGCTCTGATTGATGCAATTTCCCGCTTCGGTACCGTTCATGCGCTGGCCAGCCCGCGTCTGACCGTGTTGAACAACCAGTCGGCCGTGCTGAACGTTGCCAACAACCTGGTTTATTTCACGGTTGACCTGACGACCACGGCGACCGATTCCGGCACCACCACCAGTATAGACAGTGAGGTGCATAACGTACCGGAAGGGGTGTTGATCAACGTCCAGCCGTCGATCAATGCGGAAGAAAAGACCATTTCCATGGCCGTTCGCCCGACGATCACGCGCAAAATCAGCGAAGTGAGCGACCCGGCGGTGGCGTTTACCGCCGCGGCTGCGGGCGCGGACGTTACGTCGGCCATTCCGGTTATGAACGTGCAGGAGATCGACTCGGTCATCAACTTGCATTCCGGCCAGGCCATCGTCATGGGCGGCCTGATGCAGGACCGGTCGCAGTCGACCCAGCAAGGCGTGCCTGTATTATCGGAAGTGCCTCTGCTCGGCGGATTATTCCGCAACCAGACGGATAATATCCAGAAAACCGAACTGGTCGTGTTCCTGAAGGCAACGATTGTGGATGGCGGCGGAAACACGATTTCCGACGTCGACAAGGATCTCTACAAACGCTTCAGCGCCGACCGCCGTCCGCTGGACATGTAAGGCCGATGTACACTCACACCTCATCCGGCGAAGCCGAAGATCTACGGTCTTCCCAAAGGCACCGATGGCGACAATTCTTCGCCGTCGGTGAAGTTTTGACGAGCGCATGGATCCCGGCTTTCGCCGGGATGACGATGTTTAAAAGGATTGCACGATGATCTCCGGACCTGTGACCCGTTATGTTCTAACCGCCGCGATGCGCGACCGTTTGATCCCCGCCATCTTTATCCTGATGGCGGTCAGCGCCAGCCTTTCGATTTTCCTTGGCGGCGCGGCGGTGGTGGAGGCGGGGCAGTTTGCGGTCGTCTTCACGGCGGGCAGTCTGCGTTTCGTCGCCACCTTCGGCATGGTGCTGTTCGTCGTGTTTTTTATCCGCCGGTCCTTTGAGAACAAGGATGTCGAATATCTTCTGTCCCGTCCGGTCGGGCGGGTTCGGTTTATCCTGTCCCATGCCCTGGCATTTTCGATTCTGGCTTTGATCACCGGATTGCTGGCGACGTTGTGCGTGATCGCGCTGGTGCCGCATGCGTATTACGGCGCCGCGCTGTTGTGGAGCGCGAGCCTGGTGGCCGAACTGATCATCATGGTCAATGTCGCGCTGTTTTTTTCCATGGTCCTGCCCAGCGCGACAACTGGCGTGATGGCGACGATGGCGCTGTATATGCTGGCGCGATTGATGGGTGAATTGCTGGGCACGCTGGATAAGGAGGCGCAGTCGGCGCTTTATATGATCTTGGGCTTTGCGATGCAGGCCGTGTCCCTGATCGTGCCGCGGCTGGACCTGATGGCGCAGACCTCCTGGCTGATTTACGGGGAGGCGGATATCAGCTGGCTGTTCATCATTACGCAGACGGTGATTTACAGCGGCCTGGTGCTGGTCGCCTCCATCGTCGATCTGTCACGCAGGCAATTCTGATGCAATCGAAGCGGATCATTCTTTATTCCGTTTTTGCGATGTTTATCGTCGCCAATATCGCCTGCTGGCACAGCGTGCGGCATGTCCAGGCGAAATGGGCGAATGTCCCGCCCGCGCCAAGCGCGTTCGGCGCGTCGGTCGGCACGCTGGGCGACCGGCAGATGGCGTATCGCGTCGGTGCGCTGATGCTGCAGAATTTCGGCGATATGGGCGGGCGCACCACCGCGCTCAAGGATTATAATTTCGAAAGCCTTGGCAAATGGTTCATGCTGGAAGACGCGCTGGATCCGCGCGCGGTGCATGTGCCGTACATCGCCGCGTTCTATTATGGCGGTAGCCAGAACGGTAAGGAACTGCGTCCGCTGATCGAATACCTGGCCTATATCGGGCGACGGGAGGATGCGCATACCCGCATGGGGTATCAAAACTGGCGGTGGATGGGGCAGGCGGTTTATCTGGCGCGGTTTCAGTTAAAGGATCTGAACCTGGCTTTGACCCTCGCCAATGAATTGGCTGCCAGCTATAAACCCGGCATGCCCGGCTGGACAAAACAAATGCCGGTGTTTGTCGCAGAAGCACAGGGCGATAAAAAGGCAGCTTATGCGCTGATGGTGTCGATCCTGAAAGACGATGCCAAAAACATGCAGAAGGCGGAGGTCAATTTCATGCTGTCCTATATCTGCCAAAGGATACTGACGCCGGATGAGGCAAAGACAAACACTCTGTGCACCGAAAACCCGGATGCGATGGTGAAGTAAGGCACAATCCCTTCCGTCGTCATCCCGGCGAAAGCCGGGATCCATGCAATCGTTCCCCTCGCTGTGACGGCAGATTTAGTGTGATCAATTTTCGCCGTTATCGATTTTTCACCATCGCATGGGTCCCGGCTTTCGCCGGGATGACGACAAGAGTAAAGGCGATTGATCGTGGTCTGAGTTATCTTTAAAATAACGCCCTGAACAATTACGGAATTATAAATCCATTGCCCACTGAACCCTTACGTTTTTCACTGGATGAGATGCTGTCCCTGATCGGGCTGGTGCAGGTGATTTATGTGCTGGTGTATATGGGGTTCCGGGCGGGCAGCATCAAGGCGGCGGCGTTGCCGTTTTTGTATTTCTTCGTGCTGGGCTGCGGGTTTTTTACGGATTTCGCGTCCGGCGCCATCGGCAAAAACTTCACCAATTACGACCTGCTGCAATGGCTGTTCTGGTTTTCCGGGCCGCCTTTGAGCGTGCTGCTGATTTTTCAGATCGCGCGGGGCGGGCGGCTGCCCTTTGCGAAGGAATTATGGGTGGCGGCGTTGCCGGTCGCGGCGTTCCTGATCGCGCTGCCCATGGCGCTGTATGATAATGATTGCCGTTTTCCTGATGAATGCCAAAGCCTGCGCGACTGGCTGAACATCACTGGGCTGGTCGCGGGCACGGCCAGCATGGGCATGGTGTGGCATAACCGGTATCTGTTGACCGAGGTGTCGAGACAGAAAACCGGGCATGAACGGTATTGGGTCATCCTGACCCTTGTGTTCACCAATCTGTTTTTTCTGGGCTTTATGCTGGTGGCCGGCCTGCCGTCGCAAAGCGGGCATGCGGCGATGACGGTGCGGACGGTGGTGGGGATTTTCCTGGCCTATCTGGCGGGGACCAGCCTGTTCCGTATTTACCCCCAGGCCATGCCGTTCCGGGCGCGGACGGAAGAACTGACCGAAAGGGACAAGGAGACGGTGGACCGGATTCGCAACCTGATCGATTTGCAGAAGGTGTATCATGAACCGACCTATAACCGCAGCGACCTGGCGCGGGAGCTGAACCTGTCGGAAGGGGCGGTGTCCCGGGTGGTCAATATCGCCTATGGCCGCACCCTGCCGCAGCTGATCAATGAACGGCGTGTGGAAGACGCGAAGCGGCTCCTGGCCGAAACCGAGGCCACGATCAAGGTGGTGGCGGAGGAAGTAGGATTCAATTCCCTGGCCTCCTTCAACCGGGTTTTCAAGGAGATCGCCGGCTGCAACCCATCGGATTTCCGCCATTCGATGAAAAAGGCGGGGTAGGAAGGTTCTGTCCAAAGGTGCAGAGGTTCCAGGAAAAACCGCGCGCAGCGCAAAAAGACTTGAACCACTGAGCGCACTGAGAACACTGAGACTATACTGCCTCAGTGTTCTCAGTGCGCTCAGCGCTCAGTGGTTCAAAAGACTTAAGATTGCCTGCGGCGCTTAACTCCGCGTGCTCCGCTCCTTGGCGGTTAAAAATCTAACCCTTTGAAATCGCATACGCGTATGTACGTGTACCATTCCCTTGATTCCATACAATTTTATTGATTTTCCTTATTCTAACAAAACCATGCCTCAGTTCGGCAAAGTGAGGAGTTTGGAGGGGTAAATTTAAGGTCTGGTTAACCATTTTGGCGAAAACTTGAGAGATAGTGGGTGAATAGGTCAGGAAAATGTGTATAATCGCGGATGCCGGTTCCGGCATTCTTCGGTTCATTTCCCGAGCCATTCTTTCAAAGTCCGTTCAACAAGGAGAGACTACAGATGTCTAAACAACAAAAACAGGCGGGCTTTACGCTCGTCGAATTGGCGATCGTCATGATCATTATCGGTCTGCTGATTGCTGGGGTGCTGAAAGGTCAGCAGCTGATTGCTAATGCTCGCGTGACTTCAACAGTGGCTCAGGTTAAAGGTATTGATGGCGCAACGTCTACCTTTAGAGACATGTACAATGGCATTCCTGGGGATCTTGCCAACGCAGCGACACGATTGAAAAACTGTGCTGGTAGCCCTATTTGTAACGCTGCAGCTGGTGACGGTAATGGTCAGATAGGCACTGCTCCTACCGCTGCTTCAGGAACTGAAGCTAGAGCTTTCTTCCCGCAGCTGTCACTTGCTGATTTGTTGACAGGAATCAATACGGCCGCTGCAACTGGTTCTTGCGCTACAATTGGAAATTGCTATCCAGAAGCAAAAACGGCTAATGGCGGTGCTCTTAAGCCAGGTTATTTTGGTGGTGGCGCTTTAGGCCCAGCTGCTAATACCAACGCTGCAGCGGGAACTTATCTGACGCTTATGACTTTGCCGGAAGCGGCTGTAACGACCGCGGCTGGAGCGCAGGCTTTAACTCCTAACCAAGCTCAGCGTATCGATACTAAAATAGATGATGGCTTGGCTAATACTGGCTCTGTTGTTTATCAAGGTGCTACCGGCTGTGTAGCTGGTACGGCAGGTTCGCAAACTTATGCTGAAGGAACCGCCACTAACGAATGCGGTTTGTTCATTCGCATCCAAGGCTAATCATTCTTCGCCTTACAAAAAGGCCCCCGGTTGGGGGCCTTTTTTTGTGGGGCGTGTGCTGTCCGTTTGTCCCCTCCGACATCTCCGGCCTCTCCGCTGTCATCCCGGCGAAAGCCGGGACCCATGCGACCCATCCTTTTGCGCTGACGGCACGGACAGGGTACAAAATCCGCCGTTAGCGTTGCCGCGCCATCGCATGGGTCCCGGCCTACGCCGGGATGACGGTAAGGGGGCGGGATGATGTAGCTCTTTAATTCGCCCGGCGGCTCAAACCCCGGTATAGATCCGTCCATTCGGGGTTGTTTTCCTCGATCAGGCGGGTTTTCCAGGACCTTTGCCATTCCTTCATCGACCGTTCGCGCTTGATGGCGGTTTGAGCGGTTTCGTGTTGTTCGTACCAGACGAGTGTGTGGACGTTATATTTTTTGGTGAAGCCGTCGGCGAGGCCTTCGCGGTGTTCGTGCATGCGTTTCATGAGGTCGGATGTCATGCCGATGTAGAGTGTGCCGTTGCGTTTACTTGCCAGCATGTAGACGTAGAAGGATTTTTCCAATTTTTTGGTTCCTTTCTATATCCGTCATCCCGGCGAAGGCCGGGACCCATGCGATCTATCCATTTGCACTGACGGCACGAGTTGGGTACAAATGCGCCGTTCGTGTGACCTCACCATTGCATGGGTCCCGGCTTTCGCCGGGATGACGGTGGTGGGTGGGTTAGAGGGCGCGCTTCAACTTCTCCGGCCCCGCCAGCGCATCAATCAATATATCCCCCATCTCCTTCGTGCTCACCCTTCGGCTGCCCTCCGCCATGATGTCGCCGGTGCGGATGTTTTGGGAGAGGACGGATTGGACGGCCGTGTCGATGCGGGCCGCCAAATCATCCAGGCCGAAGGAGTATTTCAGGCACATGGAGAAGCTGAGGATCGTCGCCAGCGGGTTGGCGAGGCCCTTGCCCGCGATATCGGGCGCGGAGCCGTGGACGGGTTCGTAGAGCGCCTTGCGGCGGCCTGTCTTTGCATCCGGCGCGCCGAGGGAGGCGGAGGGGAGCATGCCGAGGGAGCCGGTGAGCATAGCGGCCTCATCCGACAGAATATCGCCGAACAGGTTATCGGTGACCAGCACGTCGAACTGGCGCGGATTGCGGAGCAGCTGCATCGCGCAATTGTCGGCATACATGTGGGTCAGTTCGACGTCTTTATAGTCCTCCGCATGCAGCTTCGTCATTTCCTCCCGCCATAACTTGCCGGATTCCATGACATTGGCTTTTTCGGCGGAGCAGACGCGGTTACCGCGCTGCCGCGCCAGTTCGAACGCGACCCGGCCGACGCGGCGGATTTCGGAGGTGGTATAGACCTGCGTGTTCACGCCCCGGCGTTCCCCGTTGCCGATATCGGTAATCCCGCGCGGCTCCCCGAAATACACGCCGCCGGTCAGTTCGCGGACGATGACGATGTCGAGGCCCTTCACGACTTCGGGCTTTAATGTGGACGCATCCAGCAGCGCGTCGAACACGATGGCGGGGCGCAAGTTCGCGAACAGATCCATCTGTTTGCGGATTTTCAGCAGGCCAGCCTCAGGGCGGATGTTATACGCCACATTATCCCATTTTGGCCCACCCACCGCGCCGAGCAATACGGCATCGACCTTCTGGCATTTATTGAGCGTCTCATCGGTCAGCGGTTCGCCATGTGCATCAATAGACGCGCCGCCGATCAGGCCTTCCTGGATGTCGAATTTGATGGATTCATTTTTCTCAATCCATCCAATCAGCTTCCGCACTTCGGCCATCACTTCGGGGCCGATCCCGTCGCCGGGGAGGATCATAAGGGAGTGGGTTTTCATGTGTTTTCCTTTTTTAAGTTTAACCGCGGAGGCGCGGAGGTCGCGGAGAAGAAAAAGCCGCGCGCAGCGCAGTAGGATTTTTGGACACAGAGAACTCCGCGCCTCCGCGGTGAATTACTGTTTTGCCCAGAGCCAATTCCGGTCGCCCTTGTTTTTCGCTTCATACGCGTCGATATCGCCTGCCTTCTCCATGGTCAGGCCGATGCCGTCGAGGCCGTTCAGGAGGCGGTGGCGTTTGAAGTCGTCCAGTGTGAAGGGGAATTTGTGGTTGCCGGCCAGGATCTGGTTGTTTTCGAGGTCGACGGTCATTGGTTCATTCGGGTTGTCCTGCGCGCGGCTCATCAGGATATCCACCTGATCCTGCGGCAGGGTGATGGGCAGGATGCCATTGTTGAAACAGTTGCCGTAGAAAATATCGGCGAAACTCGGCGCGATCACGCAGCGTATGCCGAAATCGAGCAACGCCCAGGGCGCATGCTCGCGGGAGGAGCCGCAGCCGAAATTGTCGCCCGCGACTAAAATCTCCGCATGGCGATAGGGTTCGCGGTTCAAAACGAAATCGGGTTTTTCGTTGCCCTTTTCGTCATAGCGCATTTCATCGAACAGGTTCTTGCCCAGCCCCGTGCGCTTGATGGTGCGCAGGAACAGTTTCGGGATGATCATATCGGTGTCGATATTGATCAGGTTCAAGGGCGCCGCGATGGCGGTGAGTTTGCGGAAGGGCTGCATGTGAGTTGCCAGTCGTTAGTTGCCAGTCGTTAGTCGTGAGGCGCTGACGACTGTCAACTCACGACTAACGACTAACTTTGTAGCTTTATTTTCTCGAAAAAGCCAAACAATTCCATATCGTACAGGGCGTCGCCTTTTTCATCCCGCATCCGTTTTATCACACCTTCGGGACTGACATCCCGGTCGCCGAAATGGGGGCGGGGGATGGCGTAGCCGTCATAGCTTTCGACGATGCAGGCCAGGCGGACGGGCAGGGACAGCTGCTCGCTTTTAAGGCCCCGGAAGCCGCCGCCGTCTATCTGTTCATGGTGGTTCAGCATGATATCGAGCATTAAGTCTTTGAACGGGTGGTCGGGCAGGCCTGCCTGTTCAACGATATCTGCGCCTTTCACCGTATGGCTCCGGCGCTCAGCCTTGATGGCGTCGGTCGGCTTTTCCATGCTGTCCCACAGGCTGGCGGGCAGGGACGCCTTGCCGATGTCATGGGGCAGCATGGCCCAGTACAAATTGTCCGCGATATGCGGCGCCAGGCCCATAGACAGGGCCGTTTTGCGCATATCCTGCGCCACGCGCTCCGCGTGTTCATGGAATATATAGGTCATGCGGTAATCGGCGGGCAGGCTGGTTTTTACCCATTCCGCCCTTTGCCGGTCCAGATCCTTCAGCGCTGCCATCTGGCGTTCGATAAAGGGCCTGAAATGGCTGTCAAAAACCGGATCCGTGCCGGTATCGAAGCAGCCCGGCCAATTCCTATCCATAAGATAGATATTCATTTTCAATATCTTAAGGATTTATGTGCGAAAGTAAAGAAAAGGTAGCGGAGCGGGAACGGCTTTGATTTTTGAATACAGATTGCTTCAGTTTGCGAAGAAGGACGTCGAGATGGCGGCCGAACGGTGGCTGCGCGCCAATGGCGAGCTGGGCCAGTATGGCCGCACGGGCAATGTCATGATCGATGAGCATAACCGCAAGATTCGCGTGGCCATCGATTGCTGGGACATGAGCGGACGGCACAAGGTCAACCAGCGTCCGCGTACGCTGAACGATGAAGAAACACGTCAGGCGCTGATCCTGTTCTGCAAAGACCATTCGATCCCGCTGTCACGGCAGGGGAAGAAGGTCATGAAGATCGTGGATGGGATGCTGACGCTGTGTTACCGCCTGCCATAAAACCCACCATTGTCATCCCGGCGAAAGCCGGGATCCATGCAATATGTATGTTGGCATAGGCGGCGAAAATTTTTCGCCTTTTGTGAAATCTTCGCTTACGTATGGCTCCCGGCTTTCGCCGGGATGACGTTTTTGTTGAAAAATGGTTATCTGAAATCCCTGATATCCGTCAGCTTGCCCGTCACCGCCGCCGCCGCCGCCATGGCTGGGCTGAGCAGATGGGTGCGCCCGCCGCGGCCCTGGCGGCCTTCGAAATTGCGGTTGCTGGTGGAGGCGCAGCGTTCGCCGGGTTCCAGGCGGTCGGCATTCATGGCGAGGCACATGGAACATCCGGGTTCGCGCCAGTCAAAGCCTGCTTCCACAAAGATTTTGTCGAGGCCTTCCTGTTCCGCCTGTTCTTTCACAAGACCGGAGCCGGGGACGATCATCGCGTAAACAGTGTTCGCGACATGCTTGCCCTTCACCACGTCGGCAACGGCGCGTAAATCTTCGATCCTGCCATTGGTGCAGGAACCGATGAAGACCTTATCGATAGAGACATCCTGCAATTTCGTGCCGGGCTTCAGGTTCATGTATTCCAGCGCGCGTTCCATCGCGGTTCTTTTATTCGGATCGGATTCTTTCGCAGGATCCGGCACGGTCGCGGTGATGGGCAGCACGTCCTGCGGGCTGGTGCCCCAGGTTACTTGCGGCACGATGTCTTTCGCCTCCAGCACAATTTCCTTGTCGTAGGCCGCGCCTGCGTCGGAGGGCAGGGTGCTCCACCACGCAACGGCCTTATCCCAGTCCGCGCCTTTCGGCGCCATGGGGCGGCCTTTTAAATAGGTAAAAGTTTTTTCATCGGGTGCAACCAGGCCTGCGCGCGCGCCGCCTTCGATCGACATGTTGCACATGGTCATGCGGCCTTCCATGGACAGGTCGCGCACGGCCTCGCCCGCATATTCGATCACATATCCTGTGCCGCCCGCCGTGCCGATCCTGCCGATGATGGCGAGGATCATATCCTTCGCCGTCACGCCTGCGGGCAACTTGCCGTTCACGGTGATGCGCATGGATTTGGCGGGGTTCTGGATCAGCGTTTGCGTGGCCAGTACATGCTCCACTTCCGAGGTGCCGATGCCAAAGGCCAGTGCGCCGAACGCGCCATGCGTGGCTGTATGGCTATCGCCGCAGACGATGGTCATGCCCGGCTGGGTCAGGCCCTGTTCCGGGCCGATGATATGGACGATGCCCTGACGCTTGTCGGTCATGGCGAAATAGGGTACGCCGAAATCGCGGCAGTTTTCCTCCAGCGTTTCGATCTGGATGCGGCTGTCTTCTTCCTGAATACCCTTGGAGCGGTCGGAGGTCGGGACGTTATGATCGGCCACGGCCAATGTAGCCTCCGGGCGGCGCACCTTGCGGCCCGACATGCGCAGGCCTTCGAAGGCCTGGGGGGATGTGACTTCATGGACCAGATGCCGGTCGATATAAATCAGGCATGTGCCATCCGCCGCGCGGTCGACAAGGTGCGAATCCCAGATTTTCTGGACAAGGGTGCGGGGGGCGGGTGAAGCCATGAAATACTCCGGTAAAAGCCTATATTTTAATAATAGTTCGAGATCTTAAGCCTATCAAGAATTTAGGAGGAATGGGTTGTATTTTGTTGCTCATCATCATGAATTTTGTTATGGTAATTAAATTTTGAGCTAAATGGAGAGTAAAATGAAGTCGGCAAATATGGTTGTAATAGGTGTTTTCGGTGCTGCGGCTGCACTCGCTCTGGCTGCATGCGATACCCAGCAAAAAACTGGATGTATCGTGGATGGCGACGGGGCAAGAGTTGTAAACTTGGAGACAGGCAGGGTGACCATTCGAAGCGGCCTTAAAGTCGATCATGATAAGAAAGTCTGCCTTTACAGCGAAGGCAGTGGGCCTTATGAAGAAATCCCTATTGTTTCAGCCCCTTGGCTAAAGCCTTCTTGATTTTCATATTAATATTTCCTTAAGGCTTGGGCCCTATACTGGTAAAGTATCGTTTGTGCGGTGCGGTAGGGGGAATTTCCATGGCAGCCGTTTATCAAGTGACCCACGATGTCCAGGCCGCCTTTCTTTGCAACCAGAAGGGCGACGTCTGCATTGCCTTTGACGACCCCGCCTATGTGCGTGCCGATGCGATAGCAGTCGATCCTGACACCAGTTCCGTCTATGCCGTCCTGCATGAAAATGAGCGGTTTCTGGGGCATGTTTCACCATCCCTGATCCAGGCGTTTTGTGAGCAGGATATGGCGCTGCTGACCGCGTTGCGGCCTGACGGGTCGCTGTTCGAGATGAAGGCGCCGGTTTCGATTGTCTCTGACAAACACTGAAAAAGGGGGAAACAATGAACCAGTCCATGACCAGTGGCTTTTTCGATCAGCCTATAGCGCATCAGGAAGGCCACGCGCCGCTTGCAGCAGCCATTACCACAGCCGTAACGGCAGAGCGCAAAACCCATCCGATTGTTGCCTGCAGCGGTGCTGCCATGTGTGCGGTGATCCGTTAGAAAATCATTACAATGTATAATAAAAAAGGCGCGGAAATCGCGCCTTTTTGCATTTTGTGATTAGCCTGCTGCTTATTCCGCAGCGGCTTTCTTGGCTTTTTTCGGGGCAGGAGCGGCGGCTTGTTCAGCTTCGTCCGCGCCTTCGTTCATGCCGTGGCCGGATGTCCGCTCGATAATACGGGCCGATTTGCCGCGCAGTTTGCGCAGGTAGTACAGTTTCGCACGGCGGACGGAACCGCGGCGGACCAGTTCGATGGAATCGACGCGAGGGCTATACAAGGGGAATACGCGTTCCACGCCTTCGCCATAGCTGATTTTGCGGACGGTGAAGCTGGCATTCAGGCCGTTCCCGGCGCGACCGATGCAGACGCCTTCATAGGCCTGCACGCGCTCACGGTCGCCTTCCTTGATCAAAACGTTGACCTTAACGGTATCGCCGACGGAAAATTCCGGACGGACCTTGTCGCCGTGTATCTGGGCCAGGTGTTTTGCTTCGAATTTCTGGATCGTATTCATTTTGCAGTCCTTTTCTGAACCCTTATCGGACCCCAAACGGGCCAATTCCCGGCGGGTCGCTTAT